>DATHJR010000580.1:0-3526 GCA_035286525.1 Gemmatimonadaceae bacterium
CGAGATGCAGCCCTGTCGTCGGCTCATCCATCACGTACAGTTTGCGCGTCTTCGTCTTTCCCGCGTTCGACAGCTCGCGCGCGATCTTCACCCGCTGCGCCTCGCCGCCGGACAGCGTGGGCGCCGGCTGTCCAAGCTTGAGGTAGCCGAGTCCGACCTGCTGCAGCTGCCACAGTGCCTGACCGAGCTTCTCCTCGCGCGGGAAGAAGCGGATTGCCTGATCGATCGTGAGCTCGAGCACATCGTAGATATTCTTGCCGCGCACCTTCACCTCGAGCACCTCGTTCTTGAACCGCTTTCCGCCGCACACCTCGCACGGCACGTACACGTCGGCCATGAACACCATCTCGACCTGCAGATGGCCAGCGCCCTCGCAGTTCTCGCAGCGTCCGCCCTTCACGTTGAAGCTGAAGTGCCCCGCGCCGTAGCGTTTCTGCCGCGCGAGCGGCTGGTCCGCGAAGATGCGGCGAATCTCGTCGAACGCCTTCACGTACGTCACCGGATTCGAGCGCGGCGACTTGCCGATCGGACTCTGGTCGATGCACACGACGTCGGCGAGCGGCTCCCATCCGGTGATGCCGTCGAATCCTCCCACGCGCTCACCGAGATGCCGCTTCGCCGTGTGCTCGCCGGTGAGCCGCGTTTCGAGCGCGCGCAGCAGCACATCGTGCACGAGCGTACTCTTGCCGGAGCCCGACACGCCCGTGACCACGGTGAGTGCGCCGAGCGGAATTCGGATGTCGACGCCACGCAGGTTGTGCTCGCGCGCGCCGGTGAGCGTGAGCCAGCGCGGCCCGAGCGCGCGACGCTCCTCCGGCAGCGCGATCTCCTTCGCGCCGCTCAAGTACGCGCCAGTGAGCGGGCTCTCGCTCGCGCGGGACAGCGGACCGGCGAACACCACGTGTCCGCCCAGCTCTCCGCTGCCGGGGCCGAGCTCCACCATGTAGTCGGCGCGACGAATCGCCTCGAGATCGTGCTCGACCACGAGCACCGTGTTCCCGCCGTCGCGAAGTCGATGCAGCAGCGACAAGAGTCGGTCGACATCGCGCGGGTGCAGCCCGATCGATGGCTCGTCGAGCACGTAGAGCGTGTCGACGAGCTTCGAGCCGAGCGAATTCGCGAGGCCGATGCGCTGCGCCTCGCCGCCGGAGAGCGTGCGCGTCGCCCGGTTCAGGGTGAGGTAGCCGAGTCCGACATCGAGGAGAAAACGCGAGCGGCTGCGCGCCTCGCTCAGAATGTTCGCGGCGATCTGCTGCTCGAAATCGGAGAGCGGAAGCGTCTCCAGCCACGGCACGAGCCGCTCGATCGGCAGGTCGCTCGCGTCGGCGATCGTGCGGCCCGCGATCCGCACCTGGAGCGCGTCGCTCTGAAGCTTCGCCCCGTGACAGGTCGGACAATCCTGCGCTGTTTGATACTGCCGGAGAAAAATCCGGATGTACTGCTTGTAGCGCTTCGCCTCGAGCTCCTTCAGAAATGTCAGGATGCCGCGAAAGCCCTTCGTCTTCGCGTACAGCAGCTGATAGCGGTCGGCCATGGAGATCTCGCTCCACGGCGCGTCCATCGAGATCTTGTTCTTCTTCGCGAACTCGGCCAGCGCACGACGCTTTCCCTCGTAGCGCGGCTTTGTCCACGGATCGATCGCGCCCTCGCGCAGCGAACGGTCGGGGTAGGGGATGACGAGGGCCTGGTCATACTCGAGAATCGCGCCGAAGCCGTTGCACGTCGCGCACGCGCCGCGCGGATTGTTGAACGAGAAGAGTTGGGGCGTGGGTGTGGGCGCGCGCGTGCCGTCGTACGGGCACTCGAAGCGCTCCGTGTACATGAGCCGCGACACCGGCGTCGCGTCGTCACTCTGCGTCCCCGATCCGGCAAGACTCGCGGCGATGGGCGCGGCCAGCAGCACGACGGCCTCGCCATCTCCGTCGCGGAACGCCGTGCCCACCGCGTCGGCGAGCCGCTGCCTGCTTTCGGGCGCCACCGTCAGACGGTCGACGACCACCAGCAGCTCGGCTGCCTTCGTGACATCGGTGCCCGGCGGCAACTCCTCGAGGTGCGCGAGCGTGCCCTCGATCACCACGCGCAGGAAGCCCTGTGCCCGCAGGTTCTCAACGACCACCTCGTGAGTCACGAGGTTGCTCAACCGGAGCGGGAAGGCGACCGAGAATCGCGTCCCGGCTGGAAGCGCAAGCACCTCCCCGGTGACCGACTCCACCGTGTCCCGCTTCATCTCGCGGCCGCACACCGGGCAGTAGGTGTGGCCGATGCGCGCCCATAACAGCCGCAGGAAGTCGTAGATCTCGGTGGCCGTGCCGACGGTCGACCGCGAGGTTTTCGTCGGGTTCGACTGCTCGATGGCCACGGCCGGGGAGAGCCCGTCGATGAAGTCGACCTCGGGCTTTTCCATCCGCTCCAGGAACTGCCTGGCGTACGCCGAGAGCGACTCCACGTAGCGCCGCTGCCCCTCGGCGTAGATCGTATCGAAGGCGAGGGAGGACTTTCCGGAGCCCGAGGGGCCCGTTATCACCGTGTAGCTTCGGCGCGGAATCTCGAGATCGAACCCCTTGAGATTATGCTGCCGCGCGCCGCGCACCACGATGTGAGACTTCATCGCGTAAATCTAACGGCTGCGGTGTCCGTTCGGGCTACGCGCGACGACGCAGGCGAGCCACCAGTCGGCCGACGAGGAGCAGCACGATCGCCCCCAGCGTCGCGAGGGCGATCGAGCGGAGGCTGAAGCCCGTGGCACTCACGGCTCCCCATCCCAGATGCGAGCCGATCCACCCGCCGAGCATCGCGCCGACGATGCCGAGGGCAATTGTGATCAGGCACCCCGCAGGATCGCGACCGGGCATTAGATACTTCGACAGCGTGCCTGCGATGAGGCCGAGGACGATCCAGTGGAGCCAGAGAGGCATGATAGAACGTAATGCGCACGGAATGCCCGTGCTTGCCGCGACATAGGGCCGGGCGTAGTTTCGTGTCACGTCGAACTCGCCACTGGACCGCGTGGCGCGCCGAAATTGCCGAAGGTCCGCCGCGTCTCTTGCCCGCGTTTCTATCTCGATGCCCTACATACAGTTGGAAGGTCAGCACTATCCGCTGATCGCGGGTGAGAATCCCGTGGGCGGGACTGCTGGGGCACGAATTCGGCTCACGGGAAATGGAAGCGAGGGCATTCAAGCATCGGTGGACGTCGGCGCCGATGGTGCGACCGTCGTCAGGCGTCTCGATGGAACTGTGAAGGTCAACGGCGTGGCACTTGGCGCCGAGCCGGCTCCCTTGCTTCATGGCGACAGGATCGACATCGCCGGCAGGGAGCTTTTTTTTGGCGATGACCGCCGGGCTGGAAACACTCAGTTCGTACAACCCGTACGTCCAGCTGAGAGCGCTCCGAACGCGGTGGCCGGAAGGCGCACGGCGTCAACGGGCGGGCGCATCATTTCATTGGTGGACGGACGCGAGTACCCCGTGCCGGACGCGGGGCTGGTATTCGGCCGCGATCCAACGTGCGATGTGGTGGTCGGCT
>DATHJR010000581.1:0-2170 GCA_035286525.1 Gemmatimonadaceae bacterium
AGCCCCTTCACGTTGAAGCACACCGCGGCCACCGAGCCCTTGCTCTTCGGGAAGTGCGCGAACAGCGACGCCATCAGCCACTCCACCGCGCTGGTCTTCGTCGCGAGTCCGGAGACGCCCGTGATGTTGAGGTGCGCGGCCTCGGGCCCAACGAGAAACTCCGCATCGAGGTAGATGGCCGAGTCCATGCCGCCGGAGCGATAGAGCCCGATCGGGATCCCGGTGTTCGCGTCCTCGCGCAGGTAGCTGTCCATGCGGAGCGCGATCGCGACATCGGCTTCCGTCGCGAGGAACACCTCGCCCATCGGCACTGGCTGCAGCGGCTCCTCGGGCACGTGCCGCAGCACCGCGGCGACATACAGGCGCACCTCGGCGCGCTCAGTGGGCGCGAACGCCGCCTGGGCCGGATCTCCATCGTGCCCGAGCACATCGAACAGCGGCGACGCGAGATCCGTGTAGCTGAAGCCCTCGGTGACGACGCCGTAGACGTGGGGGATGTGCCCATCCACCGGCTGCCGGCCGTCGACGCGCACGATCGTTCCAATGCCGACGGGCGAGTCGATGGCGGTCCAGAACTGGAATTGGTGCGGCGTGTTGGGCGTGCGTTCCGTCGCGACGACGAGCCCGAGCGGTGCGGTCATGGAACCTCGAATGCGAGCGCGCGCGAATGGAATCGCGCTAATGAGTCGTGGCGCGGAGAAATTCTTCGGCGCTGCGGATTCCGTACGCCATCCGATCCCAGCGCGGATCCGGTGCGGCAAGCGGTGAGGATTCGGCGAGCAGCCACCGCGAAAGCTCGTCGGCGCGCGCGGTGATGTGGATTCGTTCGACAGCGGTCATCTCCACGCGCACGAGTCCCCAAAGCGCATCGCGCCCCTCGGTGGCGCGGAGCCGCAGGTACCAGCTCAGCACCTCGCTCCGTCCGCGCGGAGCGATCCGGATCACGCTCGAGCGCTCGCCCCTGCGTAGAGCGAGTACGACGCTCAGCGCGTCGCCATCGGCGTAGAGCGTCCGGTGGCTCTTCACCACGCCCACGGCGCACGATGACTGCGCGACGATCTCGCTTGCGCCGATGCCGCCGTCGATCATGATCGGCTCACCGCGCGTTGCGCACCACCGCTCCGCGAGCGTGAGCTCGAGCCTCTCGCGATCCCGCGAGACGGCGAGCGTCGCCCGCTCGAGCAGGAGCGTGGGGTGAGGCGGCGGGATCGACCCGTCCGCCGCAGGGCGCGTGGTGTCCTCCAGCATCGCGCCCAGCGCGGCGTCGAGCTCTTCTCGCGGCACATAGGCGAGCGGGGCGTAGATGCGGTGCTGGACGAGGGGAGCGTCCCAGGTGGTGAGGCGCCGCTCCGTACGTTCCCGTACCACGGCGCCGGAGGTACCATAAACAAGTGGCGCCGCCCCGATCCAGCCCAGGACCTCGCTGCGCTGGGTGCCGTCCAGAAAAGCCCGAAATGCCGGGACCGGAGCGCCGGTAACCGCTCGCGCGCGCAAAGTTGCATCCTCTGCGCCCTCGGCGTCTATGACATGCGGAAGCTCCAGATCCCGCTCCAGACGTTCCAGCGGCGATCCTCCACCGGTTGCCGTGCGAACGTTGGGGACGAGTCGAATCAGGTGGCGCTGGGCGGCATGCAGGCTTCGGAGGGTCTCGACAGAGCCGGCATCGCCCTCCGGGACCACCGATTTTCTCTGCTCATCGGCCAGTCCCTCCCTTCTCGGCGCCCCATCCATCGCTAACTCTTTCTCTCCGCTGTGATATCCAGACTCGTGGCGCTCGCGACCATCCTAATGGTCGCTACCGGATGTGACAAGGCAAGAGCGTTCGTGCGCGCGGGCGAGACCTCCGGGCCGCCGCAACTCGCGCCCGGCGAGGAGCTTGACCTCACGAAAAAGCCGGACGTGCTCTTTCAGGTGTTCGGGGAGAGCGGCGATCCCCGCATGGTCCCGATCGCGGCGATCGTGAGCGGAGAGCTGAAGGCGATTCGCCTCTCGCCGTCGGGTTGGCACAAGTTCGACGAGATGTACCAGCGCCCCGGAAAGAGCTACGCGCTCTACCAGAGCGGCGCCCCGAGCGGCACGGTCGATGTGAAGCGCGGCATGTGGTCCGACAGCGGAGCGCTCTACGAGCTTCCCGGCTGCGCCACCCTGACTCCCATGTCGAGCGTCAAGG
>DATHJR010000582.1:0-6194 GCA_035286525.1 Gemmatimonadaceae bacterium
TGCTCGTGTCGATTCCGGTCGCCGCGAGCGTCGTGGGCGTGAGCTCGCACGGCGCGCTGGACGATGCATCGGGTGTCGCGACGATTCTGCGCGCGGCGGAGCTGCTGCCTCCTGGCACGCCGATCGGTGTGCTGATCACGAGCGCGGAGGAGCTCGGCCTCGCGGGTGCGCGCGCCTGGGCGCGCGAGATGCCGCCCGGGCGCGCGATCAACGTCGATGGCATCGATGACACGGGCGCACTTCGACTCATTTATAGTGGCCGCAATCCGCGCGCGCTTCTCGCGACACTCGGCGTCGCGTGGCCCGCGCCGAGCCGTCTCCCGCCGGGCGCTCTCATGGACGGTGTCGCGCTCGCCGACGCCGGCTGGGAGGTGGTGAACGTCAGCAAGGGGAGCTGGCGCACCGTGAGCCGCATCCACACGCGCCGCGATGATCTCGCGCATCTCGCGGGCAGCGGAGCGGAGGAGGTCGCGGCACTCATCGCGGGTGCGGTCACCGCCGGCTCTCGTTAGCTTTCGGGGTAACCTCCCGCGCCGGCGGCCGTTCGTCCGCGCCTGCCCGCTCACGCACTCCGAACAGGCATGTTCAGCTCATCGATTCGCACTCTCGTCGTCGTCGGCGCGCAATGGGGCGACGAAGGGAAGGGAAAGCTCGTGGACGTGATCGCCGAGCGCGCTGACTGGGTCGTGCGCTACCAGGGCGGCGCGAACGCCGGCCACACCGTCAAGTTCGGCGATCGTTCCTTCGTCCTCCACCAGATTCCGAGCGGCATCCTGCATCCGGGCGTGCGCTGCGCGATCGGAAACGGCGTCGTGCTGGATCCGGAAACGCTCTTCACCGAGATCGACGAGCTCGTGCGTGACGGCGTCGATGTCGAGGGTCGCTTGTACGTGAGCGACCGCGCGCATCTCGTGCTGCCCTATCACAAGCTCGTGGACGGGCAGAGCGCGGCGAGCAAGGCGATCGGCACGACGGGGCGCGGCATCGGGCCGGCGTACGAGGACAAGATCGCGCGGCGCGGCGTGCGCGTGCTCGATCTGCGGCACCCGGAGCGGTTGCGCGGGCTGCTCGAAGCGGGGATCTCGCATGCGAACGCGCAGCTCGTCGCCTTCGGCTCGGCGATGCGCGCGAGCATCGATGACACGCTGCAGATGGTCACCGATCTCGCGCCGCGGCTGCTCGCGCTCGCGGACGACGTCGGGCTCTCGATGCATCGCGCGAGCAAGTCGGGTGCGGCGATCCTGCTCGAGGGCGCGCAGGGATCGCTGCTCGATGTGGATCACGGCACGTATCCCTACGTCACGTCGAGCAGCACGACGTCCGGCGGCGCGGCCACCGGCACGGGCATTGCGCCCACGGCGCTCGATGCGATCCTCGGCGTGGTCAAGGCGTACACGACGCGGGTGGGAAACGGCCCGCTGCCAACGGAGCTCGACGAGCCGCTCGCGAGCGAAGTGCGGAGGCTCGGCAACGAGTTCGGCGCTACCACGGGGCGCGCGCGGCGCTGCGGCTGGTTCGATGCCGTCGTCGTGCGCTACGCCGCCCGCGTGAACGGACTTACGGGGCTCGCCGTCACCAAGCTCGACGTGCTCGACACGCTGGACCGCATCGCAATTTGCACCGGCTACACCGTTGGCAGCGACGTCCACGAGGAGTTTCCCGGCGATCTCGTGCTGCTCGACAAGGCCGTGCCTGTGTACGAATGGTTCGACGGCTGGCGAACGAGTACGGCCGGCGCGCGCAAACTTTCCGAGCTGCCGCGGGCCGCGCGCAGCTATCTCGACCGCATGCGCGAGCTCGCCGACACGCCCATCGCGTACGTCAGCGTGGGCACGCACCGCGATCAGATCATCGGGGTCGAGTGATGGCGGTGAGCGTCGAAGAAAGCGTCGACATCGCCATCGTCGGCGCCGGACCGTGCGGGCTCGCCGCCGCGATCACGATGCTGCGCGCTGGGTTGAGCTGCGTCGTCTTCGACGGCGGCGCCGTGGCGAGCACGATCACAGCGTATCCGACGTACGTCAGCTTCTTCTCGACCGCGGAGAAGCTGTCGATCGGCGGCTTGCCCTTCGTCATAGGCGGCGACAAACCCGGCCGGCGCGACGCGCTCGCCTACTACCGGTCGGCGGTGATGTACTTCGGCATCCCGGTTCGGCAATTCGAGAAGGTCACCGAGGTCAAGGGAAGGGACGGCGAGTTCCTCGTCCACTCGCAGCGCCGCGGCGGAGACGTTCGCACGACGCGCGCGCGTCGCGTCATCATCGCGACGGGCTACTTCGGCTCGCCGAACCGGCTCAACGTTCCCGGCGAGACGCTCGAGCACGTGACGCACATCTACAAGGAGGGGCACGAGGCCTTCGACCAGGACGCGATCGTCGTCGGAGGCGGAAATTCGGCGGCCGAGGCGGCGCTCGACCTCTGGCGCTCCGGTGCGCGGGTTACGCTCGTGCATTTCGGCCCGACCTTCGACATGAAGATCAAGCCGTGGATCCTTCCCGATGTCCAGAACCGGATGAAGGAGGGAAACATCGCCGTTCGCTGGAACAGCCGCGTGCGCTCGATCTCCGCCCACGACGTCACGATCGACACGCAGGGCGTGATCTCGAAACTGCCCGCCGATCGCGTGTACGTGATGACGGGCTTCGCGCCGAACGTCGACCTGCTCAGGCAGATCGGTGTGTCGATCAACCCGAAAAGCGGGGTGCCCTCGCACGACAGCGTGACGCTCGAGACCGACGTGCCCGGAATCTTCATCGCCGGCGTCGTCGTGGCCGGATTCGATGCGAACAAGGTGTTCATCGAGAACGGACGTTTTCACGGCGAGAAGATTCTCGCCCACATCCAGGGGCACGCTGCTCCCACTGAACCCGTTCTCAGCGCCGATCTCGATAGCTGATAGATTGAGAGCGCCACGGTACTATTTCGTAGCGCGCAAACGAACCGCGCGTTTCACCCAGAGCTCGTCAACCGGAACCGGCTTTTACGCATGTCCTCGAGCACCTTCCCTGATGTGATGGAGAAGCTCGTGTCGCTGAGCAAGCGGCGCGGCTTCATCTTCCAATCCTCCGAGATCTACGGAGGCACGGGATCCGTGTGGGACTACGGTCCGCTCGGCGTCGAGCTCAAGAAAAATCTGAAGGATCGCTGGTGGAACGCGATGGTGCGCATGCGGGACGACATCGAGGGGCTCGACGCGGCGATCCTCATGCATCCGCGCGTGTGGGAGGCGAGTGGCCACGTGAGCGGCTTCGTCGATCCGTTGGTTGAGTGCAGCAACTGCAAGAAGCGCTTTCGCGCGGATGACGAGCGCATCCAGGGCACGCCAGGCACGCCCGATGTGCAGTGCCCATCGTGCGGCATGAAGGGAACGCTCGGCGCGCCGCGGCTGTTCAACCTCATGTTCAAGACGTTCATGGGCCCGGTGGAGGACACGGCCTCGGTGGTGTACCTGCGTCCGGAAACCGCGCAGGGGATTTACGTGAACTTTCTGAACGTGCAGCAGTCGACGCGCCAGAAGATTCCGTTCGGCATCGCGCAGATCGGCAAGGCGTTCCGCAACGAGATTACTCCAGGGAATTTCATTTTTCGCACGCGCGAGTTCGAGCAGATGGAGATGCAGTTCTTCGTCGAGCCGGGCAGCGACATGGAGTGGTTCGAGTTCTGGAAGGGGCAGCGCCTCGAGTGGCACAAGTCGCTCGGCCTCGACCATGCGCGCCTGCAGTACCACCAGCACACGAAGGAAGAGCTCGCGCACTACGCGCGCGCCGCCTTCGACATCCAATTCGACTTCGGCGGCACGCTCGGCTTTCAGGAGATCGAGGGCGTGCACAACCGCGGCGACTTCGACCTCATGCAACACCAGAAGTTCTCGGGGAAGAAGCTCGAGTACTTCGATCAACCGAACAACCGGCGCTTCACGCCGTATGTGGTGGAAACCTCCGTCGGCGCGGATCGCACCACGCTCGCGGTGCTCGTGAATGCGTACCACGAGGAGACCGTGGAGGGCGAAGATGAGGGGCGCACCGTGCTCAAGCTGCAGCCGTCGCTCGCGCCGGTGAAGGCGGGAATCTTCCCGCTCGTGAAGAAGGACGGCATGCCCGAGATGGCGCACCGCATCGCCGACGATCTGCGCCCGCTCTACCCGGTGTTCTACGACGAGTCTGGCGCAATCGGCCGGCGCTACCGCCGGCAGGACGAGATCGGAACGCCGTTCGGGATCACGGTGGACGGCGAATCGATCGCGAATGGAACGGTGACCATTCGCGATCGCGACACGCTGCAGCAGGATCGCGTCGCGGCGGATCAG
The DNA here is from genome assembly GCA_035286525.1 of Gemmatimonadaceae bacterium. Taxonomy (GTDB): domain Bacteria; phylum Gemmatimonadota; class Gemmatimonadetes; order Gemmatimonadales; family Gemmatimonadaceae; genus FEN-1250. Next base: position 4,307 of record DATHJR010000582.1, read on the forward strand.
CTCCGAGCCGTGCTCGCAGAACGTCTGGCCCGATGACGCTCTCGCTCGAGACGCTGCGCCGGGAGGGGGACGAGTTCCACCAGACGATTTCGCGCGAGCTGTACGCCTCGGGGTCGGGGCTCAAGAAGACCGCCGAGCTGCAGGCGATCTACGCGCGCTTCGCGAACGTCCTCAGCGACGACGCGCTGGCCATGGTGAGCGAGATGTTCCGGGACGCGCCGGCGGGGAGCGAGGAGCAGCGCTCCGCGCGAATTCTGCTCGAGTGGGAGGCGGATGCGCGTGTGTCGCGCGAGCTGGCCGAGCTCGACGAGCGCGAGATCGCGTGGGAGTCATCCGCAATCGTGCGAGTGGACGATGGACGGGGAATTCAGTATCAGCAGATGGCGATCGAGATCGCGAACGCTACTGACCGCGACGAGCGGCTCCGTCTCGAGAGAGCGCGCGCGTCGCTCGTGGCGAAGGAGCTCGCACCGATGCGCCAGGAGCGATTCCAGCGCGAGAAGGACATCGTCGAGGCGCTCGAGATAGCGGGGAGCTACAACGACACCTTCACCGCCCTGAGCGGTGTGAACCTGCCGTCGCTGGTGGACGAGTGCAAGGCGTTCCTTCGCGACACGCAGTCGATGTGGGACGACGTGTTCGCCGAGGTGGTGCGACGGGACCTCGACATCGATCCGCGCGAGGCGACGCGCGCGGATGCGCTCGCCCTCATGCGCGCGCCCGCGTTCGATCCGTATTTCCCGAGCAAGCCGATGGAAGCGGAAGTCCGCCGTCAGCTGTCCGACATGGGAGCCGACGCGACCGCGAAGGGGCGCATCATCTTCGACACCGGCGAGCGGGAAGGAAAAAGCTCGCGCGCCTTCTGCTCGCCGGTGCGCGTGCCGCAGGAGGTGTATCTCGTCCTCCGCCCGCACGGCGGCCAATCGGATTACCGCACGTTCCTGCACGAGCTCGGACACGCGCTCCACTTCGCCAACACGCGCGCGGATTTCCCGTTCGAGTACCGCTGGCTCGGCGACAACTCGATCACCGAGTCGTACGCCATGCTGTTCGATCACATGCTGCATCTGCCGGGGTGGCTCGCGCGCTACACCGAGCTCGGCGCGCCGCGAATCCCGACCTTTCTGCGCGCGGCGGGCTTCGAGGAGCTGCAGTTCCTGCGACGTTACGCGGCCAAGCTCATTTACGAGCATGAGCTCTACGGCGGCGAGCACTCGTGGGATAGTCTTCCAGATGTCTACGTAGAGACGCTTTCCGGCGCGACGTCGTTCCGCTACGATCGCGCCGATGCCTTCGTCGATGTCGACCCGCGCTACTACGCGGCGCGCTATCTACGCGCGTGGCAGCTGCAGGCTGTGATCGGCGAATCGCTGGTCGAGCGCTTCGACGAGGACTGGTATCGCAATCCGCGCGCGGGTCCGTACATCATCGAGACGATGTTCGCCGAGGGACAGCGCGAGCTCGCGCACGAGCTCGCGGAGCGCGTGACCGCGCGCCCGCTCTCCTTCGCGCCGCTCGTGCGCGCAACGGAATCGATGCTCGTGTCGGCATGAGCACCGCGCGCAGGGTTTTCACGGGAGAATAGACATGGCAAAGGAAACGGCACTCGTCACCGGAGCCTCGCGCGGTATCGGGCGAGCCACCGCGCTGCGGCTCTCCGCGGCCTACGACATCATCGCCGTCGCGCGATCGGCCGGCGAGCTGGCATCGCTCAAGGGCGAGATCGAGATCGGCGGCGGAGTGTGTCGCACCATCGCGCTCGACATCGCGGAGGAGAAGGCCGTGAGTACCGCGCTTCGCGGCCTCGACGTGGACGTACTCGTGAACAACGCCGGTGTGGCGACCATGAAGCCGTTCCTCGAGCTCACGAGCGCCGAGTGGCACCGAA
>DATHJR010000583.1:0-2150 GCA_035286525.1 Gemmatimonadaceae bacterium
CGATCGCCGCCGTCGACTGTTCGGGCGTCAGCTGGAATGCGGACGTGAGCTCGATGCCGAGCGCCTCGGTTGCGGGGAGGAGCTTGAACAGCTGCGCGTGTCCCTCGAGATCGGGGCACGCGGGATAACCCCACGAGTAGCGTTTCCCCTGGCTCGCGGGAATTCCGAGCTCGCGGCGAATCATCTGATGCACCCATTCCGCCGTCGCCTCCGCGGCCTCGACGCCGAGGCCGTGCAGGTAGTACGCCTCGGAGAACTCACCCTTCTCCTGCAGCGCCTCGAACCGCCGCGTCGCCTCGTCGCCCACGGTCACGATCTGAAAGGCCGCGACATCTACATCACCCGACTCGACCGAGCGGAAATAGTCGGCGAGACAGAGATGCTCGCGACCTTCCTGGCGCGGGAAGGGGAAGCGCGTGAGCTCGCGCAGTGATCCGCCGTCGCTCTGCATCGCGGCCGGGTCGTACACGATGAGATCGTTGCCGCTCGACTGCACGGGGAAGTAACCGTACACGGTTTGCGGCGCGAGCCACCTTTCGCGCGCCGCGCTCTCGGAGAGTCGCGCGAGCGTCGGCTGAAATTCCTCGCGCACGGCTTTCTCCCACGCGGGGCCCGAGCCGCGTCCGCCCCACTGCAGGCGGAACAGTTCCTCTATGTCAAGGAGCGCGAGCACCTCGGCGATCGGGATGTCGCGGCGCACGTGCGCCCCCCAGAACGGAGGCTTGGGCACGGGATTGTTCGCGACGACAGCGCTTCGCGCGCCGGCGCTATCGCCATGCGAGATGTCCTTGCCCACCGCGGTGCGCAGGAACACGTCGCGGCGCGCGCTCTCGATCAGCTCAACCACCATCGGGCCGCGCTTGTCGTCATCGATGAGCGATTCCATCGTGTCGAGCCCTTCGAAGGCGTCCTTGCAGTAGAAAACGCCAGGCGCGTAGGCGCGCTCGTTCTCGAGAAACATCGCACGCCGTCCGAAGCGCCGGTTGATTGCCGCGCCGCCAATGAGCACAGGGAAATCGAGACCGCGCCGGTCGAGCTCCTGCACGCAGATCGGCATCTGCTTCGATGTCGACACGAGCAGCGCCGAGAGTCCTATCGCGGTGGCGCCGACCTCGATCGCCTTGTCGATGATCGTGTTCACCGGCACCTGCTTCCCGAGGTCGAACACGGTGTAGCCGTTGTTTGACAGGATCGTGTTGACGAGCGACTTGCCGATGTCGTGCACGTCGCCGTAGACGGTCGCGAGGACGACCTTCCCCTTGGTGTATCCCTCCTTGCGCTCGAGAAATTTCTCGAGATGCGCCACGGCCTTCTTCATCACCTCGGCGCTCTGCAACACGAAGGGAAGAATGAGATCGCCCGCGCCGAAGCGGTCGCCCACTTCCTTCATCGCGGGCAGCAGCACCTCGTTGAGCACGCGCACGGGATTCTCGCGCACGCCCGCCGCGTCGAGCGCCGCCTCGACACCGTCCTTCTTGCGATAGAGCACGTGCCAGCGCACGCGCTCGTCCGGTTCCATCGTCGTCGCATCCGCCGCGCCGCTCGCGGCATCGGAGGCGGCATTCGGCCCGCGCGCGGCGAAGTGCTCGATGAATCGCTGCAGCGAATCGGGGCGCCGATTGAAGACCATGTCATCGGCGAGCGCGCGCTCGTCCGCCGGGATCTCGACGTACGGGGTCACGTGTGCGGGATTCACGATCGCCATGTCGAGGCCGGCGGACACGCAGTGGTGCAGAAAGACCGAGTTGAGCACCGAGCGCGCGTGCAGGTCGAGCCCGAAGCTGACGTTGCTCACGCCCAGGCTCGTGAAGACGCCCGGAAGCTCGCGCTTGATCAGCTTGATTCCGTCGATCGTCTGGCGCGCCGAGTCGAGCCACTCCGCCTCGCCGGTCGCGAGCGTGAAGGTGAGCGCATCGAAGATGATGTCCTCCGGCGCGAGGCCGAACTCCGATGTCGCGATCCCGTGAATCCGCCGTGCGATCTCGAGCTTTCGTTCGGCGGTCTTCGCCATCCCGACTTCATCGATCGTGAGCGCGACGACCGCGGCGCCGTGCGCCTTTACCACCGGGAGCACGCTGTCGATGCGCGTGCGGCCGTTCTCCATGTTGATCGAGTTCACGATCGCACGCCCCGGCACGTGCTCGAGGGCG
>DATHJR010000584.1:0-2518 GCA_035286525.1 Gemmatimonadaceae bacterium
CGGCGGCCGGTCCGCTCACCGGCAAGACGGTGATCGACTGCACCGTTCCGGTGCTCCCCGATCTCTCCGGACTCGCAATCGGCACGACGACGTCCGCAGGCGAGGAAGTGGCCAGGCTCGTCCCCGCGGCGAACGTCGTAAAGTGCTTCAACACGCTCGGCGCCTCGAACTTCGCCAATCCGACGTTCAACGGCGAGAAAGCGTCAATGTTCTTTTGCGGCGACGACGGGGGCGCGAAGCTCATCGTCGCCGAGCTCGGGAATCAGCTCGGCTTCGACATGGTCGACGCCGGTCCGCTCTCGCAATCCCGGTGGCTGGAGGCGATGGGGCAGCTCTGGATCAGCATGGCATACAAGTACGGCGGCAGCCAGCGCTCTGCCTTTCGCCTGCTCAGATAGTTCTCGAGCGAGAGCTACGGTGTGCGACGCGGCGCGGCCGCGGGGAATGCGCTCTGCGCGCGCACGCCGAGCGCCGCGGAAGGCGTCGCGCCCTGCGCGATGTCGCGCTCCACTCCCTGCTGGAAACGGAGCAGCTCCGCATCCTGCGCGCCGGCGACCGTGAGGGCGGAGATCACCGTCGTGGCCGTGTCGCCGGGAACACCGCGCGCGATGAGATCGGAGAGCACCGCGAGCGCGACGGTGAGCGACCCGTGCGTGCGCGCTGCGCGCATGCGCGTCAGAGCCGCGGGTGCGATCCCGGCGTGCAGCGCGCTCGCACCCGCGATCACTTCCGCGTCGCTCGAGGCGGCGCCAAGTGCCGCGCGCGCGACACCGAGCTCGCGCTCGAGCATGCGCACCGCGACGAGTATGTGCGCGCCATCCGCATGCTTGCTCGCGCCCTCGAGCGCCTTCTGCACCAGCGGCTCGCTGGGAATTCCAACCGAGCGCGCGCTGTCGATCAGCGCAACGACTGCATCGCGCGTGCTCGCATCGAGACGTGCATCCAGCCGAGGGTCCTGCGCGGCGAGCGCGATGGGCGCGCAGACCAGCAGCACGAACGCGAACGCCAATCGCGAGAAATGATTCATTGCGCCCCCGGCTCGGCGACGGTGAGCGCGGAGTTCGGCTCGCCGTAGTCTTCGCCCGATGCCTGCGGCGCCGCGGGATCGGGACGCCACACCGTGCCATCGACGACGAACGCGTACAGGTGACGCCCAGGCTGAATAGGCACCTCCACGGACCACACGCCGCCCGTGGACGCGGCGCGCAGCGGCGTCGCTTTCGGGTCCCAGTTGTTGAAGTCGCCAACGAGCGCGACACTCGACGCGTGCGGGGCGACGAAACCGAATTGCACGAGCGGCGATCCCGACGCGGTGCGCGCGATGTCGGTTGGCATCGCGTGCACTCGCGGAGCGCTGAAGTAGAGCGCGGATCCGGCGATCGCGACCGCGAAGACCAGCGCCGCTGCGAGCGCCGTGAGTGGCGACACCCGGATCGTTCGCGGACGCGTGAGCTGCGCGATCCGGTCGCGGAGCCCCGTCGATCCGCGGTGCACCTCGTCCATCACGCGCGCATCGAACAGCGCGGCGTCTATGCGCAGCGGGCGGCGCAGCTCCTCCGCGGCGCGCTCGAGCACGTCGTCCTCGTTCGGCGCGGCTTCGGTCTCATCGTGCTGGCGCATCCTCTCCCTCCGTCAGCATCCGCCGCATTCTCTCGCAGGCGCGCTTCACTCGCATCTTGAGCGCCGATACGCCTGCTCCGGTGACCACCGCCATCTGCTCGTACTCCAGGTCTTCGACGTGTTTCAACAGAAACGCTTCGCGCTGGTCCGCGTCCAGCCTCGCCAGTGCCCGGTTGATCTCCTCCCGCAATGCCGACGTTTCCGCGGGGTGGTCGAGCGCGATCGCGTAGTGCCGATCCTCCGCCGAGACGAAGCGTCGCTCCCGTCGTGCGTTTCGCCCTCCGGCCGTCCGGCATCGATTCGCGAGAATCGCGAGCAGCCAACTGCCGAAGCGCGCCGGTTCGGTGCATCGATGCAGCGAGCGATATCCGCGCACGAACGCATCCTGCAACGCCTCCTCGGCATCCTCGCGATTGCCGAGCATGTGCAGCGCGAATCGCGCATATCGATCCCGGTATCGGGCAACGAGCCTTGCGTACGCTTCCGAGTCGCCCTTGAGAACGATGTCCACGAGCGCGCCGTCAGAAAGCTCCACAGAAGGCGAGACCCCGGCATCCGGCACCACGTCACCATCGGCCCGCGCGACGGCTCCGGTCGTTACGGAACCACCATGAGTCCGACAGTGCCGTTGAATTCATCCTGCACGGAGCCCGCGCCGGGAGGTGCGCTCCACTCGCCGCCGTCGACGCGAATGTTCACGCGGTGCGAGCCCGGCGCGATGATCATCGCGAGCTCCCATTCATCGTTGGCCACGTGCCGCATGATCACGGGCTGCCAGTCGGTGAAGTCCGCCATCAGCTCGACGGTTCGCGCGGCAGGCGCGTGCACGTAGATGACGCGCGTCGACCCCTCGGCCCGCACGCCGAAGGCGCTCGCGCTGGACCGTGCGCCGTGAAAT
>DATHJR010000585.1:0-2996 GCA_035286525.1 Gemmatimonadaceae bacterium
GACGTCGCGGATTTTCGGGGCCGCCCGGTAGTACTAGACGTGCGGGCCGACCAGGGTCGTGCCGCTCGGCAGCAGCGTGTGCACGTTTCCTTCGGACACCAGGTGCTCATCGACGAGATAGTAGGTGGCGACGTCGGAGTCCATCGTGAGGCGCGGCTCCACGTAGTGCACGTGGCCCACGAGATGCCACATATGGAGATCGCCAAACCACTCGGCGCTGTCCGCAACGAGTGTGATCTGCTGCACGGGACAGTGTCCCGTGATGCCGCCGCCCACGAAATTGTTGTACTCCCCGCTCGGCAGCTTGACCGACGAGAAGTGGGTTGAGTCGGAGTTCGGGGTGACGATCAGGTCGCACTGTCCCGTGGGCGCACCGCTGGGTGGCAGCGCCGTCGTCGGCTGCTGGGCGGCGACGGACGGCGCGAGGAGCGCGAATGAAACGAGGAGCGCCAGAGGCGGCAACGGGAGCGCGCGCATCAATGCGGATGTCCCGGGAGGGCGAGCGGGCCCTGCCCGCTCAGCACGCGCTTCACCCTGATGTTGATCAGATTCGGGTCGGAGACGAAGCCGATCCCGCGAAGCTCGCGCGTCGGCTCGGTCATCACGAACGAGCTGTCGCTCGAGATCTCGTTCGTTCCCTGATTGTAGTGGAGCTGCTCCGTCGTGAGTCGCTTGCCGTCCGTCGTGACGACGAGCACGTTCTTCCGCGCTTCCATGGTCGAGCGCGCGGTAATGTATGTCCCTTCCTTGGAGGTCAGGATCGCGCTTCGCTCGCCGGTATTGGTGAAGAAGGTGGTCTTCTCGTTCCGCATCTCGATGCGCGAGTTCCCGTCGAAGAAGTAGCCCGTATCGGCCTGGAGCTGCGCCTTCAGGAGTCCCTTGTCGGTGATGAAGGTGCTGATACCGAACATAATCTGATCGGCAGAATCGGCGAGCGGATTCCGCGCCGAGATGGGCGGCTTGGTCCCCTCCTGGCACGCTCCGAGCGCTGCAACCGTCACCACGGAGAGCGCGAGCACGAGGCGCCTCACAGGATCCCGGCCCGCATCAGGTCGTGTAAATGGATCATCCCCACGAGGCGCTCGCGTGCATCGACGACCGGAAGCGCCATGATGCCGTGCTTCTCCATGCGATACGCGCCGGCGCTCGCGAGCTCGTCGTCGTGCACGGTCTTGGGCGTCGCATTCATCACCTGCGAGACCGGGACGGACAGGAAGTCGTCGCCGCGCCCCATCAGCCTCGTGAGATCGCCCGCCGTGATCACACCGAGCACGCGCATCGCGTCATCGACGATCGCAACCGTTCCTCGCCGCTTGGCGAGCAGCACCACCGCCTCGCGCATCTCTGCCGTGAGCGGGAGTGTGGGCACGTCGCTCGAGACCATGAGATCGCTCACCCGCGCGACGAGCTTGCGTCCGAGCGAGCCGCCCGGATGGAGCCGCGCGAAGTCCTCGCGGCGAAATCCCTTGGCCGAGAGGAGCGCAACGGCGAGCGCGTCTCCGAGGGCGAGCGCGACGGTGGTACTCGTGGTGGGCGCGTCCGTAGTCGGACACGCCTCGTCCACCACGCTCGCATCGAGGAAGACGTTGGCTTGCCGAGCAAGGAACGAGTCGACGGCACCGGTGATCACGATCATCGGTACCCCGAATCGCTTGAGCTGCTCCGCGAGCGGGGAGAGCTCATCGGTCTCGCCGCTCTTGGAGATGAACAGCGCGACATCGGATGGGCCGACGAGACCGAGATCCCCGTGCATCGCCTCGGTGGGGTGAAGAAAGCTCGCGGGCGTGCCGGTGGAGCGGAACGTCGCCGCGACCTTCTGTCCGACGAGGCCCGACTTCCCGACGCCGCTCACGATCACCTGCCCCTCCGCGGCCGCGAGCAGGTTCACCGCGCAAGCGAAGCTCTCATCGATGCGACTCGCGAGTGAGGCGAGCGCGTCGCGCTCCATTCGGATCACGGCGCGCCCGCGCTCGATGATCTCGGCGGAGTTCACCGCAGCACCTCTAGCTTGGTGTCGATGCGCTCCACGAGGTAGTCCGAGACGACGCGCTCCCAATCGCCGCGCGCCTTGAGCAGCATCTCGGCGAACTCGCGAACGGCGCCGTTGCCTCCCGTTCGTGTGAGCTGCACGCTACACAGCGCGCGTATCTCTGGCACTGCGTTGGCGACGGAAACGGGAAGTCCGACCATGCGCAGCACGGGATGATCGGGAAAGTCGTCGCCCACGAACGCGGTATCCTCGGCCTTGATGTCGTAGCGCTCGAGCAGGCGCAGCAGCGCTGGAAGCTTTCGCGCCTGTGCGTCCTGGACGAGGTCATCCACCTCGAGCTCTGCGGCGCGCAACCGCACGCTCTCGGAAACGCGTCCCGTGATGATTGCGACTTTGATCCCCGACGCACGCAGGAGGTGAATGCCCAGGCCGTCCTGAATGTCGTAGCGCTTGAGCTCCTGCGGCATTCCGCCGACATCGCCGATGTAGAGGCCGCCGTCGGTGAGCACCCCGTCGACATCGAGTCCCACGAGCTTGATGCGCTTGGCGAGCGCGGTGGAGATCATGTGCGGCACAGATGCCAGAGCTCCACGGCGCGGTCGATCACGCCGCCCACATCGGCCAACGGAAGCATGTTCGGGCCATCGCTGGGCGCGTGATCGGGATCGGGATGTGTCTCGAGGAAGAGGCCATCCGCTCCCGCGGCGACGGCGGCATAGGTGAGCGGTGGGATGAACTCGCGCGCTCCGCCGCTGCTTCCGCCCTCGCCGCGACCCGGCTGCTGCACGCTGTGGGTGCCATCGAAGACCACGGGCGCGTTGCACGCGGCGCGCATGCGCACGAACGAGCGCATATCGACGACGAGATCGCCGTAGCCGAAGAAGGTTCCCCGCTCCGTTACCGCGAGCTCCGTCGTGCTGCCGGCGCGCACCTTGTCGACTGCGCCGCGCATGCCTTCCGGATGCATCCACTGCCCCTTCTTCACGTTCACGGGCTTCCCCGTTGC
>DATHJR010000586.1:0-2440 GCA_035286525.1 Gemmatimonadaceae bacterium
CGCCTGCATCGCGCCGCTCGTGAATACCGACGTATGGCTGCCCACCGCGCGATCGAGCTCGCGCAGCAAGGCGGCGACGGAGTGGAAGCGATCCTCGGGCGAGCGCTTGAGCGCGCGCGCCAGAACCTTCGCCACGGACACCGGAATGTCGGGGCGAACGAGCGTGAGCGGCGGCAGATCGCGCGGCGGGTACTCCCGCGTGAACGCAGCGAAGGCCGTGGCGGCGAGCTGCCACTGGTCGCTTGCGGGCGTGGGCATCCACGCGATGCCGTCGGCCTCCGGCGGGGCTGGCGTCCAGCGCGGGTTCGGCGACAGGCCCGCGGGAAGGTCCGCGCGCGGAACGCTCCACTCCCAGCCGAGCAGCCACACGCGACCCGTGGGCGTAACCCAGGACGTTTCCGCGGAGAGCGCGCCATGCACGGCGCCCCCGGAGTGCATGTAGGCGATGGCGGAGCCGGCCGAGCGGAGGTATTGGAGCACGAAAGCCAGATCCTCGGCGCCGGTGCGCGAGAGGCGAGACCAGAGCGTTTCTCCGGCGATCCAGCGGCGCAGATATCCGGGACCCCGCTGGAGCTCCTCGTTTCGCGCCCAGTAATAGTACGTCGTCGGGATCGACGGATGATTGAGGTGCGCCAGATTGCGCGCCTCCGCGTGCAGCCACGCCTCGTGATCCCCGTCGATGGAGCTGACGAGCGAGAGCGAGCGGCCGAGCTCGTCCACCACTTCCTGATAGTGGCGATGCTCGCCCTGCACGCCCTCGGTTCCCCACGACCAGTTCTCCGGCAGTTGCCAGTTCGCAAGGTGGGTGGGCAGTTTGTTCGTGACGCGGTCGCGGGATGGTCGGTCGGTAGTGGTCATCTCTGCAGAAACGAAGGACTTATCGCATTTTCGCGCGCGGCATTCGACGGTCGAGACCCAGCGCGAGAGGAGAAATCAGGAATGCGTGACGGCACGCCCACGATAACATACGAGTCTCTTCACCCGGACGTTCCAACTCCTTCCCGATCGACCCGCGAGGCGGCGGGATACGACGTATGCGCCTATCTGATCGGCCGGGTCGTGCGGATCTCCGACGGCAAGAATGTGCGCGAGCGCGCGAGCGACGATGCGCACCGCCTTCGGCTGGAACCGGGAGAGGTCGCCCTGGTGCCCCTGGGCTTCAAGGCGCGTCTGCCGGATGGCTATGAGGCACAGGTCAGGATCCGGAGCTCGATCGCCTTCAAGCGCGGGCTGATCATACCGAACGGACCTGGTACGATCGACGCCGATTATCCGGACGAATGGATGGTGATGCTCAAGAACGACTCGCCGCGAGAGGTCGTGATCGCGCATGGAGAGCGAATCGCGCAGATCGTCCTGGCCAGGTACGCGGTGCTGGACTGGACCCCGGGACCGGTCGGTGTGAGCACCGATCGCCAAGGCGGCATCGGAAGCACGGGTTGAAGCCCGGGTGAGAAATCGCTCTCGACGGATCCCCTTCCCCCAAGCCCCCAAAGCCGTAGTGTAGACACTAAGAATTCTTGATGACGGAACGCTGACGCTGTCACCTAGCCATGTCAGGGGCTGGTGAGCGCGAGGGCGTGTACCGAGGAGCGGGCGCATGCTGCGGCTGAAGAGCTTGGGTGATGCCCTTATCGAAGCCGGTGATGTGCGCCTGACCCCGTCCGCGGAGAGCGTCTTCGCGACGGCGCTCTATCTCATCATCGAAGCCGGGCGACCGGTTGGCAGAGATGAGCTGACGCGCCTGCTATGGCCCGGCGTTTCCGAGGCGCAGGCCCAGCACGGTCTTCGGCAGGCGCTGTACCGGCTCAAAAGCCTCGGCGCCATCATAAAGGCAGATCGATCATCGCTCGTTTTGTCGCCGCGATTCTGCAGCACGGACTTCGCGGAGCTTCTGGCGCCGCAGCCGCCGACGATTCTCGAGACCTTGGCGAACGACATCAACGGAAGCTTTCTGCCGGGGTATCGTCCGCAGCTTTCGGAGGCATTCGCCACGTGGGTCGAGCGGCAGCGCGACGTCGTGCACTCGGCGGTCGCGCGGGCGCTGGTGGCTGGGATTCAGGCGAAGAAGCGGGTGAGCGACTGGAGCGGCGCCGAGCAATTGGCGACGATGTGCCTGACGATCGATCCGCTCAACGAGGAGGCAACGCTCACGGTTGCCGAGGCGGCGGCGCTGGGCGGAAGCAAGGCGAAGGCGTTGTCGATTCTCAATCATTACTTGAAGGATATCGGCGACGATGCGGGCGCGATCAAGCTGCCCGCAGTGCTCCTGCGCCGGCGAATATCGGAGGCCTACCAGGACAACGTCTTCTCGGTGCGCGACGCCCCGTTCGTGGGTCGCGACGAGGAGATGGCGGAGCTCACTCGTGCGCTCGCGCGCGCGCAGAGTGGCCGCGGCGCCGCGTACGTGATCTCCGGCGAGCCGGGGATCGGGAAGACG
>DATHJR010000587.1:0-5560 GCA_035286525.1 Gemmatimonadaceae bacterium
GGATCGCGAAACTCCACGGCTGTGACATCGGAGAGATAGTCGTACTGCTGACTCGGATCATCGTGCAGCCACCGAATGATCTCGCTCACGCCGTTCGTCTGGATGTACACGTTGGTGTCGCCCCAAATCACCTCGGAGCGCACGAACAGCGTGCCGAACTTCGCCGCGATCGCGGCGGCAGAGGGATTCGCCTCGCCGTCGCGCTGCGGCAGGTTGCGCGGCGTCGACGGCGCGGGCGCGCCGGGGTTCGCGCTGCCGGGAAGCACGGGTGAGAACGGCGCGGTCACAGCCCTGACCGCGTCTGCTGCACCGAATTCCCGAACGGCTCGGAGAGCTCGTCGATTCGGCTCGCGGAGATGTACAGTCCGCTGGCGGGATCGGGTTCCATCTCGTTCCGAATCGTGTTGTCGGACATCTTCTCGCGCATCACCTTCTCCTGCAGCATCATGATGCCGTACAACAGTCCTTCGGGGCGTGGCGGACATCCAGGCACGTAGACGTCGACGGGGATGATCGTGTCGATCCCCTGCACCACGGCGTAGTTGTCGAACATGCCGCCCGAGGACGCGCAGGCGCCCATCGAGATGGCCCACTTGGGCTGCGGCATCTGCTGCCAGATGCGCCGAAGCACCGGCGCGAGCTTGAAGGGCACACGCCCCGCGCAGATCAGCACGTCGGCCTGGCGCGGCGAGAAGCTCATGCGCTCCATACCGAATCGCGCGAGATCGAAGCGAGTCGCGGCCGTTGCCATGAACTCGATCGCGCAGCACGCGGTACCGAACGGCATCGGCCAGAGCGACTTGGCGCGGCTCCAGTTCACGAGAAAATCGAGTCGCGTGGCGACCCAGCTCTCCTGGTGAGGCGGTCCGAAGGTCGCGCTCGTGGGACTTACCTCGCTCAGTCCCATTGCAGCGCTCCCTTCTTCCAGACGTAGACGTAGCCGACGAGCAGAATCGCGATGAATACGAGCATCTCGCCGAGTCCGAAGAACGACATGTGCGCAGGTGTGCACGCGCCATTTACCAACGGCACGTCGCAGGAGAGCTGGCGATAGAAGGTCGCCCACGGAATCATGAACACCGTCTCGAGATCGAAGACGATGAACAGCATGGCGACCATGTAGAATTTGACGGAGAATCGCTCGCGGGCGTCGCCGAGCGGAGGGATGCCGGACTCGTAAGCGGTCTGTTTGACCGGCGTCGGCCGCGGGCGAATCGTGAGATGGGACAATGCGAGCATCATGACCGCGTTCGCGGCGACGAACCCCACCAACATGAGAATCGGAAAGTACTCGCGACCCATCGTCTCCCAGTTCGTGAAATTTTTCACTATCCCCGACGGAAAACTATCCTGAGGCAGGGGCCTCTGCAATGCGCTTTGCCATGCTCAATGGGGAACGATACATTCCCCTCCGACTGCCTGCTTCCATTCCTCGCTACTCATGAGACATGTCAATCAAGTCCGATCGCTGGATTCGCCAGATGGCGCTTGAGCACGGTATGATCGAGCCGTTCGCGGACCGTCAGGTTCGCGAGGGCGTCATCTCCTACGGAGTCAGCTCGTACGGCTACGACATGCGAGTCGCGACTGAGTTCAAGATCTTCACGAACGTCCTCAACTCGCTCGTGGACCCGAAGCACTTCGACCCCAAATCGTTCGTCGAATTCGAAGGTGACACCTGCATCGTCCCTCCCAACAGCTTCGCGCTCGGCCGCTCAGTGGAATACTTCCGGATTCCGCGCAACGTCATCACAATCACCGTCGGCAAGTCCACGTACGCGCGTTGCGGGATCATCACGAACGTGACGCCGTTCGAGCCGGAGTGGGAGGGCTTCGTTACGCTCGAGATCTCGAACACGACGCCGCTGCCGGCGAAGATCTACGCCAACGAGGGGATCGCGCAGGCGCTCTTCTTCGAGGGCGATGAGGCGCCGGAGACGTCGTACGCAGACCGGAAGGGGAAATACCAGGGCCAGCGCGGAGTGACGCTGCCGCTACTCTAGGCGCGCGCGGCGTCTGGCTCGGGCGAGATCAGCCCGTGCCGCCGCCGGCCCTCTCCTCGCGCATCGTCGTGGCGGCGACCATGAAATCGCGGTGCATCCGCGAGATCGTATCGATGCTGATCTCCTTCGGACACGCGAGCTGACACTCGCCGTGCAGCGTGCAGCCGCCGAAACCCTCGGCGTCGTGCTGCGCGACCATGGCGACGACGCGCCGGTATCGCTCCGGCTGCCCCTGCGGTAGCTGCGCGAGGTGCGTGACCTTCGCCGCCGTGAAGAGCGAGGCCGAGCCGTTGGGACATGCCGCCGCGCAGGCGCCGCAGCCGATGCACGCGGCCGAATCCATCGCGAGGTCCGACGCCGTCTTCGGAACGAGAATGTCGTTCGCGTCCTGCGCTCCGCCCGTTGCCGCGGTGATGAAGCCGCCGGCAGCGATGATCCGGTCGAGGGCGGCGCGATCCACGCACAGGTCCTTCACGACCGGAAACGCGCGCACGCGCCATGGCTCGACGAAGATCGTCGCGCCATCAGCGAAGCTGCGCATGTGGAGCTGGCACGTTGCCGTCCCCTGATTCGGACCGTGCGCCAGGCCGTCGATCATCATGCTGCAGCTTCCGCAGATCCCCTCGCGGCAATCGTGATCGAACGCAATGGGGTCCTCGCCGCGAAGCGTGAGCTGCTCGTTCACGACGTCCATCATCTCGAGGAACGATGCTTCGGGGCTGATGTCGGTCGCCTTGTACTCCACCATCCTGCCGGGAGCGGCGGGGCTCGCCTGACGCCAGACGCGCAACGTAACGTTCATTTGTAGCTCCGATGCGCGAGGTGCACGTACTCGAAGTCGAGCGGCTCCTTGTTGAGCATTGGACCCGCGCGTTCGCCCGCGTATTCCCACGCCGCGACGTAGGCGAAGTTCTCATCGTCGCGCAGCGCCTCGCCGTCCGCGGTCTGAAATTCCTCGCGGAAGTGTCCGCCGCACGATTCCCTCCGTTCCAGCGCGTCGAGACACATGAGCTCCGCGAGCTCGAAGAAGTCGGCGACCCGCCCCGCCTTCTCGAGCGCCTGGTTCAGCGTGTCCGCGCTCCCCGGGACGTTCACGTCGCGCCAGAACTCCGCACGGAGCTTCGGGATCTTCTCGAGCGCCGTCCTGAGTCCGGCCTCGCTGCGCGACATGCCGCAGTACTCCCACATGATGCTGCCCAACTCGCGGTGGAAAGAATCAACCGTGCGCGATCCCTTCGTCGCGAGCAGGCGCTTCGTCATGTCCGCCACGCGCGCCTCGGCCTCCTTGAACGCCGCGTGCGCGATGTTCACCGGCGCGGGCTTCTCCGACACCAGATAGTCGGCGATCGTGTTGCTGATGATGAAGTACCCGTCGGCGAGTCCCTGCATCAGCGCGCTGGCGCCGAGGCGATTCGCGCCGTGATCGGAGAAGTTCGCCTCGCCAATCACGTGCAATCCCGGGATCGTGCTCATGAGATTGTAGTCCACCCAAAGGCCGCCCATCGTGTAGTGCACGGCCGGGTAGATGCGCATCGGAACCTTGTACGGATTCTCGTCCGTGATTCGCTGATACATCTCGAAGAGGTTGCCGTAGCGCTCGCGAATCGCGTCCTCGCCCACGCGCGCGATCGCGTCCGCGAAGTCGAGGTAGACGCCAAGCTCGGTCGGCCCGACACCGCGCCCCTCGTCGCACACGCGCTTCGCGGCGCGCGATGCGATGTCGCGCGGCGCGAGATTCCCGTAGCTCGGATACATCCGCTCCAGGTAGTAATCGCGCTCGCCTTCTGGGATCGTGTCGGGTTTGCGCTTGTCGCCCTTGGCGAGCGGCACCCAGACGCGTCCATCGTTGCGAAGCGATTCCGACATCAGCGTGAGCTTCGACTGGTACTCGCCGCTCTTCGGAATGCACGTCGGGTGAATCTGCGTGAAACACGGATTCGCGAACGCCGCACCGCGCTTGTACGCACGCCAGATCGCCGTCGCGTTGGACCCTTTCGCGTTCGTCGACAGATAGAAGACGTTGCCGTAGCCGCCGGTGCCGAGCACCACCGCATCGGCGGCGTGCGACTCGATGGCACCCGTGATGAGATCGCGCGTCACTATTCCCCGCGCGCAGCCGTCGATCACCACGACGTCGAGCATCTCGGTGCGCGGATACATCCGGACCATACCCTTCCCGATCTGTTGCTCGAGCGCCTGGTAGGCGCCGAGGAGCAGCTGCTGTCCGGTCTGGCCGCGCGCGTAGAAAGTGCGCGAGACCTGGGCTCCGCCGAACGAGCGATTGGCGAGCAGGCCTCCGTACTCGCGGGCGAACGGCACACCCTGTGCGACGCATTGATCGATGATGTTCACGCTCAGCTGCGCGAGTCGGAACACGTTCGCCTCGCGCGAGCGGAAGTCCCCGCCCTTCACCGTGTCGTAGAACAGGCGATAGACCGAGTCGCCATCGTTCTGATAGTTCTTGGCCGCGTTGATGCCACCCTGCGCCGCGATACTGTGGGCGCGACGCGGCGAATCCTGAAAGCAGAAGCACTTCACGTTGTAGCCGAGCTCCGCCAGCGACGCCGCGCCCGCGCCTCCTGCGAGGCCGCTACCGACCACGATGATCGTGTATTTCCGCTTGTTCGCGGGATTCACGAGCTTCATGTCGAAGCGATGCGAGTCCCACTTTTTCTCGATCGGCCCATCGGGAACGCGCGAGCGCAGCTCCATCGTCACGGTACCAGGTGGTAGTACACGGCGACCGGTACGAGCGTGAATCCAGCCCACACGATGAGGGCCAGCGCGATCGCGACCGGGCGGTGAAACGGATCGAGTCGGCCACGCTCGAAGCCGAGCGTGCGCACGGAGCTCCACGCGCCGTGATAGAGGTGAAGCCCGAGTGCGATCATCGCGATCACGTACAGCACGGTCACCCACCAGATCTGGAAGCTCGCGATCACGTTCCCGTACACGTCGCCTACCGTGAGCGGCGCCGGCTGCAGCGTGAGCGTCGTGAAGTGCATTACATGAAGCACGATGAAAACCGCGAGCACGATGCCGCCCACGCGCATCGTGCGCGATCCAATCGTCGCCGCCTGCAGCTCCCGCTTCGCGTACGGCACCGGTCGCGCCGCTCGATCCAGCACCGTGAGCTGGTACGCCGCGACCACGTGCGCAATCACGGCGATGAGCAGCACGACGCGCACGATCCACAGCACTTCGTTGGCGGGGCCGTGCAGGAAGGCGGAGTAGGTATTCAGTCTCTCCGAGCTCTCGAACAGCTGGAGATTCCCGGCCATGTGCAAAATGACGAAGCCCACCATGATCAGCCCCGACACGGCCATCACGATCTTCTTTCCGACGGTGCTCGACCAGAAGCTCGGCGTGCGCATCACCTCTTGCTCAGAGGGTCACGGCCGACATGGGCTCGCGCACGGCGTCGGCGCTCTTCGCGAGTGCGGCGCGCTCCTCATTGGTGAGAGTCACCTCGAGAATCTTCTCGAGCCCCGCGCGGCCCAGCTTGCACGGCACGCCGAGAAAAACTCCCGACTGGCCGTACTCCCCCTGCAGCCACG
>DATHJR010000588.1:0-2004 GCA_035286525.1 Gemmatimonadaceae bacterium
GCGAGCTGTGGAAACACCGTCGCCACCCTCGGCGAACCACTGAGGTCGTCGATCGTTGCGATGCCGCTGTCATCGCGCGCGGCGACGACGAGCCGGCACCCGCCGAACTCGAGATCGAGAAGCATCCCGAGATTGCGCTCCGATTCGCACACGAGATCCCATCCCGTGACGCCGACGTCGGCCGCGCCATCGGCGTCGAACTCCGGAATGTCCTTCGCACGCACTAGAATCGCCTCGAACTCGCCGCCCAGCGAGGCGACGAGGGCGCGCTCGCCACGGGCGCGCACCTCCAATCCGGCGTCGCCAAATAGCTCGCGAACATCGTCGGCGAGTCGACCTTTGTTCGGCAACGCGACTCTCAGCATGCACCGCTTCTCGACACAAACATTTCGTTTCTCGTTTCGGCTGAGGATGACACAAAAAAGGCCCGTCCGAAGATGGACGGGCCGAGGACGCCGGATTGCCTACGGGATTATCCGATCACCCCGGCAAGCACGCGGCGCCCCGACCCGTGAGGCCGTGGTGATGCGTGAGATGATGCCGAGTGGTGAATTGCATGATTCGGAAGCTATCGGGCGCGCGAATGCGCGTCAATACGAGTGAGAGGCCCACAGATTGCACTTTGCCTGGGGAACGACATAGATTCCGAGTCTCCGCGGATTGCGGAGCTCAGAAAGCAAACAGGCACGGTACTGGAGGCTATAAGAATGCAGTTTATCGGACGGGCGCTCCTCGCAAGCGTATTTGTCCTCGGCGCGTGCGCCGGTGGCGACAAGAGTGCTACCAAGACGGATTCGACGGCTATCTCGTCGACAACGACGACGACCACTTCGGCGCCTGCGGCGACGACGGATAGCAGCTCGAAGGCCGCTCCAGCCGTCGCGGGCGCTGCGCCCGCTGCTGGCGCCGCCGCAGCCGCGCCGGCCACCGGCAAGACGATCGATGTGAAGATGCTCGGCGACGAGAAAGGATATCGATTCGATCCGGCGACAATCACGGTGAAGGCTGGCGACGCGATCAAGTTCACGAACGTTACCGGTGGCCCGCACAGCGTCGGTTTCGATCCCGCCAAGGTTCCGCCGGCCGTGCAGCCGCAGCTCACTGCGAACATGCCCGGCGATCATTCGATGGGCCCCCTCGAAGGACCCATGCTTCTTCAGCCGAATGAGACGTACGTCATTTCGTTCGCGAAGATCCCGGCCGGTACGTACGACTTTCATTGCACCCCGCACCTCGCGCTCGGCATGAAGGGCACGATCACGGTTCAGTAGTCGGTGGGCAGGGCTCCGGACGACTCGGTCCGGCGCGAATAAATTGGGGGCGAGGATGCTGAGGCATCTTCGCCCCCTTTATCATCACCCGCGGTAGCCGAGTGTCGACAGCCGAGTACACGGCGGCGTGGATGCGACGCCGTGCGAGCAATGTCTATGGCCGGCCAGCGTTTCTCGCGAAGGCCTGCGGCATCGCGTTCGTCATCACGCTGATCGCGTTTCTCTCCCTTGCTCGCGTGGCGACGCGCGATGCGGGGCAGGGCGCGCGGTCGACCGCGCGCGCCGATACCGCCGCGATGGATTCGGCCGAGCGGAGTGCCGCGGAGCGCCTGCGCGTCGCGGAGGGTGCGCTGGCGGACGCCCGTGCGCGCCGGCGCGCGAGTGCGATGGCGAGCGATACACTCACTCCTGCGGCGCACGCCAGGCGCGACTCGCTCGCCGCGGCCGCCGCGGAACTCACGCGACTGCTCGTGCGTTCCGACGACGCACCGCTCGTCGCATCGTTCCGTGCCCTTGGCACATCGGCGCCGATGAGCGGAACGCCGCACATCGCCCAGCTTCTCGACTCGCTCAACGATCTCGACAAGGCGCGCTCGGACTTCGGAGCCTCGGAAGGCGTGGATCCGATTTTCGTCGCGTTGACAGCGCGTGTGGGGGCGATAGGCCACGCGATCGAAGCTTTGGCGCGGAAACGTCGCGCGGAATTGCGCAGCGCAATCGATTCGCTGACGCC
>DATHJR010000589.1:0-7058 GCA_035286525.1 Gemmatimonadaceae bacterium
CGGCTCCGGCGCGTCGATGATACCGCGTTCGAGCCACTCGTACTCTCGAGTCCGCGTGTCGCTCGCGTCGCCGCTCAAGCGTTCCCTGCTGCCATTGTTCGTGCCGCTCGCGCTGCACGCGCAGTCCGTTGCGTACGTTCCGGCGACGCCGCGAGAGCTTCACGGCGCCGCCGGGAGTGCGGTCGCCGTGCGCACATCGGCGCCTCCAGCGATCGACGGCAAGGATGACGACGCGATCTGGCGCACCGCGCCCGACATTACCACGTTCCAGCAGTTTTCGCCGACCAGCGGAGCCGCCCCGTCGTTTCGCACGTCGGTAAAGGTCTCGTACGACGACCGCAACCTCTACGTGCTCGTCCGGATGTACGATCCGCATCCCGACAGCATTCGCGCATTCCTCAGCCGCCGCGACGTTGCAACGCCGTCCGATCGTGTGAAGATCATGATCGACTCGTATCACGACCGGCGAACGGGTTACGAGCTCGCCGTGAATCCGAAGGGCGTGAAGAGCGACTTCTACACCTTCAACGACTCCCAGGAGGATCCCTCGTGGGACGGCGTGTGGGATGTGGCGACCTCGATCGATTCACTCGGATGGATCGCGGAATACCGCATACCGTTCAGCCAGATGCGATTCCCTCGCGGCACGAGCCACGTCTTCGGGCTCGGCGTCGTCCGCGACATCGCCCGCCTCAATGAGCGCGACAGCTGGCCGCTCATCCGCCGCGACCGCACCGGAATTGCGTCGCAGTTCGGAGAGCTCACGGGCATCGAGGGGCTTGGAACGCCGAGCCATCTCGAGGTGATGCCCTATGTGGTCACGAAGAACGTGACCACCACCACCCCCGCGCTCGCATACGGACATCAGCAGCAGCTCACGGGAGGTGCCGACGTCAAGTACGGCGTGACATCGAATTTCACCCTCGACGCAACCGTCAATCCGGATTTCGGCCAAGTCGAATCCGATCCCGCCGTTCTCAATCTCTCGGCGTTCGAGACGTTCTATCAGGAGAAGCGACCGTTCTTCATCGAGGGATCCGGCATTCTCCGGTTCGATCTTCAGTGCAACAACAACGTCTGCAGCAATCTGTTCTACTCCCGCCGCATCGGGCGCGCACCTGAGATCACGGATACCTCAACCACCGCGCTTCTTCCCGCGTACACCTCGATTCTCGGGGCGGCCAAGCTCACGGGGCGTACCCAACACGGTCTGTCGGTGGGCATTCTCGAGGCCGCGACGGGTCGCGAGATCGGCTCGCTCGGGCAGACGCTCGAGCCGCGATCCAACTATCTGGTCGCGCGCGCTCAACAGGAGCTCGGGGACAATACGGGGAGCATCGGCGTGATGCTGACGGGAGTGAATCGCCAGCTCGATGACTTTTCCGCCGACTCGCTGCGGCGCACCGCATACGCGGCGGGACTCGACTTCCGCCGCGATTTTCATCACAACGACTACCGGTTGTCCGGATATTTCGCGAAGAGCGAGGTGACCGGCACGCCGCGCGGCATCGCGGTGACTCAGGCCAACAGCACGCATTACTATCAGAAGCCCGACGACGGCGAAGCGTACGACACGACGCGCACGTCGCTGGGCGGCGATGCCGAGCGGCTGCGCTTCGAAAAGATCAACGGGACTGTGCAATTCCTGGAATCGTTCATCCGGTACTCACCCGGCTTCGAGGTCAACGATCTCGGCTTTCTCACGGAGGCGGGCGAGCAGAAGCAGAGCTCCTGGCTCGGCGTCAATCTGCTCACGCCCACGTCGCTGTATCGCCAGCTGTTCCTGAACTTCCAGCAGCACAATCAGTGGAACACCGTGCGGATGAGCGCATCGGATCTCACCGACAACGATGCCGGCTTCTCTGCGGACGCCGAGTTGAAGAACAGCTGGTGGGCGCACGGCGTTGTTACGTGGCACCGCTTTTTGCCGGTGTACGACGACCGCGCCTCTCGCGGCGGGCCCGCGCTGCGGCGCGTGCCGTACACCGATGCATCAATCGAGGTCGATGGCGATCCGCGGCTGCGGGTGCTCCCCGCGCTCGGTGCGTATGCGTGGCGCGGTGAGGGTGCGCAGTCGTGGGGTTATGGCGTAGACCCGTCGCTCTCCTTCCGTCTGTCACGCAGCTTCACCGGTAGCATCGCGCCGCACTTCGAGCACAACTCGGACAACAATCAGTGGGTGGACAACCTGATTTCGGATGGCGGCGCGGACACGGCCTATACCTTCGGCCACCTCGACCAGAACACAGTGTCGCTCACGGCTCGCGTCGATTACACGATGAGCCCCAAGCTGTCGCTGCAGATCTACGCGCAGCCATTCGCGAGCAGCGGCAAGTACACGAACTGGCGCGAGCTCAATGATCCGCGCAACGCGAACTACGACCTGCGCTACAAGCCATACGGCACTCCGGAGGGAGCATCCCAGTACAACTTCGACGTCGCGGACTTCAATTCGAACGTCGTGTTGCGCTGGGAGTACCGCGCGGGCTCCGCTATCTACGCCGTGTGGACGCAGGGGCGCAGCTTCGAGAATGATGGCTCCGCCTTCGGCAGCTTCAACGTGCACGGGAGCGCGCGCGACCTGTACGCGATCCACCCGGACAACACCTTCCTCATCAAGGCCTCGTACTGGTTCAGCCTGTGATGGGCGCCCGCCCGTGATCATATTGTCCGTATGACACGACTCGCTTATCTGGGCCTTGGCGCGATCGGCGCGCCGATGGCCAAACATCTCGCGCAGCCTCCGTTCGAGCTCGCCGTGTGGAATCGTACCGCGGCGAAGGCGCGAACCTTCGCATTCTCCGCGGGCACTGGCGTTCGCGTGGCGAAATCGGCGGCCGACGCGGCGCGCGGTGCCGACTTCGTGCTCGTCTGCCTCCCCACATCGCAGGACGTGGATTCGCTGCTCGATGGCGCGGACGGGCTGCTCGCCGGCGTCGTCCGCGGCTCCATGGTGATCGACTGCACCTCCGGTGATCCGATGACATCGCGCAGAATCGCGGCGCGTCTCGCCGCAATCGGCGTGAGCTACCTCGATGCGCCGGTGAGCGGCGGAACCACCGGCGCGGAGAAGGGAACGCTGACCGTCATGTGCGGCGGCGATGCGGCGCTGTTCGAGCGCGCGATGCCGGTGCTGCGCGCCTTCGGCGAGAAGATCGTGCTGTGCGGGCCCACGGGATCTGGATGCGCGGTGAAGGCGGTGAACAACGCGCTGCTCGCCGTGCACGTGTGGGCCGCGGGTGAAGGGCTCGCCGCACTCGCGAAGGCCGGGGTATCGCCCGCGGTCGCGCTCGATGTCATCAACGCGTCGAGCGGCATGAGCCGAACTACCGAGCGGCTATTCCCCGAGCGTGTGCTCTCGCGCGCCTTCCCGCGCACCTTCAGGCTCGCGTTGCTCGACAAGGACGTCGGCATTGCCGCCGGCGTCGCGCGCGAGCAGAAGGTCCCGTCGCCGCTCCTGCAACTCACCAGCGAGCTCTTTCGCGCCGCCCACGCCATGCTCGGCGAGGAGGCCGATCACGTCGAGGCGGTGCGGGTCATCGAGCAGTGGGCGGGAGTGGAGATCAAGTGACGACGGCCGCGATCCGGCCCCACACCGCGCGCGTGCCGGGAGTCGATGAGATTCGCGCGCGCTTCCCCGCGCTCGAGCGCGTGCACGGAGGTCATCCCGTGGCGTATTTCGACGGACCCGGAGGAACGCAGGTGCCGGCGAGCGTCGTCGACGCGATGCGCGACTACTTGCTGCACCACAACTCGAACTCGCACTGGGCGTACCCGACGAGTGTCGAGACTGACGAGATCATCGACGCGGTCCGCGAGGCCGCAGCGGACTTCCTGAACGCCGCGCCGAACGAGGTCGCGTTCGGCGCGAACATGACCACCCTCGCGTTCTCGCTCTCGCGTGCCCTCGCGCCGACCTTCGCTCCTGGTGACGAGATCGTCGTCACGGAGCTGGATCATCACGCGAACGTCGCGCCGTGGACGCGCCTCGCGGCCGAGCGGGGCGCGGTGGTGCGCATGGCGCGCATGAACACCGACACGGGCGCGCTCGACTGGGCGCATCTCGAGCATCAGCTCACCGCGCGCACGAGGCTCCTCGCCATCGGCGCCTCGTCGAACGCGCTCGGCACCATCACCGATGTCGCGCGCGCGACCGCGCTCGCGCACGCGCGCGGGGCGCTGGTGTTCATCGACGCCGTCGCCTACGCGCCGCACGCGCTCATCGACGTGCGCGCCCTCGGCTGCGATTTCCTCGCGTGCTCGCCGTTCAAGTTCTACGGCCCGCACATGGGAGTGCTGTACGGGCGGCATGAGCTGCTCGCGTCGCTCGATGTCGCGAGGCTGGCCTCTGCGCCCGCGCAGGCGCCCGATCGTTGGGAGACCGGCACGCTCAACTTCGAGGCGCTCGCCGGTTCCACGGCCGCCATCGAGTTCATGGCGTCGCTGGGCGGAAGCGGCGCCGGTGCGCGCGACGGCCGCCGCGCGCGGCTCGCGCGCGCGTACGACGCGATGCACGCGCGCATCGAGCCGCTCTTCGCAACGCTGTGGAGCGGTCTCGCCGGCATTCGCGTCGTGAGGCTCTACGGTCCGCCGCCGGGGGATGCGCCGCGCTCGCCGACGGTCTCGTTCACGGTCGCCGACGTCGACTCGGGAGTGGTCGCGACGCGCTTGGCGAACGAGTGGGGTGTGTTCGCGTCCAACGGGAATTTCTACGCCGCCACCATCGCGGAGCGCTACGGGATTGGCCGCTCCGGATTTGTGCGCGCGGGATGCGCCTGCTACACCACCGCGGAAGAGATCGACCGTTTCGTGAGCGGCGTGCGCGTCATTTCGGCTTCGTCGTCATAACGAACGGCTTTTTTCGCGAGACTTCCTTCTTCTCCAGCGCGGAGAGGAACGGCTCGTACACCGAGCCTGGGCTCCACAGCACCCAGCCGTCGTAACCCGCGTCGTACACGGCGCGCTTCTGCTCCTCGAGCTCGGGCGCACCGTACTTCGGCGTCATCCCCTTGAGCGAGAACGCCTGCAGCCACGGCCGAACGTGATTGCCCGCATCGACCCCGATCTTGAGATCGCGCTCGTGCGCACGATGGATCGCCGCGTAGATGATCTTGTATGGCTCCGTGTTCGGCCTGTCCACGCCGAACGATCCGTGCGGGTAGTGCGACGGATACACCATCGGTAACAGCACATCGCTGTGCGGCGCGAGCTCCTCCCACTGCTGGCCTATCTCGAGCGCGCCGGGCACGGTCGTGACGAGCCCGAAGATGTCCGCGGTGCAGCGCGCGCCGGCGGCGTGCACGCGCGGACACGCCTCCTTGAAGAACTCGCCCAGGGCGTGCGGCTTCGTGACGCCGTTCGCATCCTTGAACACCTGCTGGGGCAAACTCTTGTAGGGCTCCGGAAAGCGAATGTAGTCGAACTGCACCTCGCCGAAGCCCATCCTCGCCATCTCGACGGCGACACGGATGTTGTATTCCCAGATCGAGCGGTCGTACGGATCGACCCACGTGAGCCCCTTCTTATCGCGCCACGGCGTGCCGTCCGGCTTCCGAATCACGTGCTCGGCATTGTTGCGCGCGGCCACCGAATCCTTGAACGTCACGAGTCGCGCGATCGGCAGAATGTGGTGCGCGCGCAGCGTGTCCAGCATCTCCTTCAAGTGCGGCAGCTTCCCCGCGTTGCCGGAATTGCGCTTCACCATCGAGTCCGCGCTCTCGAAGTTGAGCCCGAACTCATCCTTCATGTCGATCACGAGAGCGTTGATCTCGGTCGAGTCGGCGATGGCGATGAGCTCGTGCATCCGCTTCGGGCTCTGCGACGCCCACCGATTGACGTACAGCGCGCGTACGATCTGCGAGTCGTCCGCGAAGGAATGGGCAAGGGTGTCGAGCTTCGCCGGCGCCACTTTCGGGGAACCCGGCTTCGCGGCGGTATCGGTGGAGCGGGCGGCAACCGTTGGGTGTGCCGGCTCCTGGGCGACGGCCGTACGTTTTCCTTCACCGGCGCCGCACGCTGCGAGCGTCAGGAAGAGAAGAGGAATGCTGCGCATGTCGTGGAGGGCGCTCTGCTGAGGTGTGAGGCCGCGACCGTGCGACGCGGCGACGGTAAATTACGACGAACCGCCCGCTTCCGTCACAGGCTATATTCCGCACCGCATGTCACGCCTCGCACTTCTCGCTCTCCTCGTCGCGGTCGCCGCCTGCCGGCCGTCGCATCGGCTACCCCCATCCGGGGAGTTTCTCGTGCTCGCCGGCGATTCCACCTTCTGGGTGCACACGGGCGCCGAGGGGATCCGCGCTCGCGGGTCGCCGCTGCATCTCGCCCGCTACCGCGGCCGCTACTACGAGGTCTACATCACCGACGACGACCGCTCCTATACGGACGCGCTCATCGTCGGCCAGCAGATGTACCGCCGCGATCTCCTCAGCGACGACTCGGCCCTCGTCTTCGAGGACACGACGATCAGCCACATCGCCCGCTGGTATGGGCGCGCGCACCCGAACGACCATCCGCTCGAGGCGGACGACGACCCGGACGCCGAGCCGCACGTCACGGCGCAGAGCGAGCTGAATACGGTCGCGCAGCACGCTCAGTACCTGTCCTACCAGTACAAGGCGGACCTCTCCGTCACCGGCAGCGAGGAGTGGCACATCGCTCGGCGCGGCGTCGTCGACCTGCGCGATGCCGCCGCGCCCACGCTCGCCGATATCTTCGGGACCAGCAACGGCCAGTACATCCTTCGCCGCGGGCGGACGCTGTTCGAGCGGGCGCGCGATTCTCTGCGCGCGACTCGCGACGCGTCGTCGCACGAGGCCGCGCGCGCGATCGCCGACTTCCGCTTCGACGACGCGAGCTTCAACATCGCCGAGGTGAACGGTGAGCCGGCGGTGAAGTTCTACGCCCCGGGGCACGGCGCGCGGGCGGGCGGCTACTCGCTTCCGCTTCCCGCCATCCGGGTTTCCGCGCCGGGCTGGTGGAACGACGCGCGCGACGGGCTTCCGATGTCCGGTGAGGCGAGCGGTATCGCCTGGAAGCACAGCGGGTATCGCGTGGTT
>DATHJR010000590.1:0-12921 GCA_035286525.1 Gemmatimonadaceae bacterium
CGATGCATGGCGAAGGCTTCACCGCACGGATCGCGCGGCCGTCCCCCCGCGCCGCGTCGCGTCGCGCGCGCGAGAGCAAGGGCACGCTGCCGCGTGCATATCTGGCGGCGCGTCGCGGCGCGCTCGAGGTCGCGCATCACGGCGTGCGTCGCGCTCGCGTCGCGAGCCACCGCCTGGACGATACGCAGGAGCCGTCGCCTCGCCCTCGCTCGCCCGCCGCGTCGCCGGCGAGGCCCGCATCGGTCGGGCTCACGCGGGGCGACCGGTGGGTCCTTGTGGGGCTCATGCTCGGCGGCAGTTTTCTCGTCGCAGTGCTTACGAGCACGCTCACTGTGCAGGGAATCGAGCGTACGCGCCCGACATCGGTCGCGTCATCGGGCGCGAAATCCGTCGCGTCATCCAACGCGGCGCAGGCCGACAGCGTCGCCGCGGTGGGCGCCACGCCGATCCCGGCGTCCCGGGACACGATGCCGATGGTGCCTTCGGCGCGAGAGGTTGACTCGACGCGCGTCGCTTCCGCATCGCACATCGACAGCGCACCGCGGCACGAAGTCGTGCACGCCGCCGCGCCTGCACCCAGGCGCGTGAACCCGCACACCGAGCGGCGTGCGCTCACCGTCGCGGAGCATGTGCGCGCGGCGCCGCAGCTCCGCAGGGTCGGGTCGAAACCATCACTCGAGCCGAGCACTGTAGCTCCCCAAGCGGTTACGGCGTCGGCTACACCTCCAGCTGCAGCGCCAGCGATTACCGCGCCCGCGTCCGGCGCCCCAGCCGCTGCGCCCGCCGCGAACAACGCCCTGGTTCTCGAGGAGCTGCGCGCGATTCACGCCGAGATCAATGCGCGGAAGCGGCACGTCGACTCGCTCACCGCGTCTCTCGACTCGCTCAAGCGCGGCACCACGCCCGACTAGTCACGCAGCCCCGCGCTGGCACGATCGTTCCACTCGTGGCCGGGTATTCCTATATTCAACTGGACTACTCCCTTTCCGGCGAGAGCACACACATGCGGGTACTACGGGCGACGGCAGTTAGCGCGGCATTCCTCGCGAGCTCCACGCTCGCGGCGCAGGGCTCGGGCGGCGTGACGCCGAAGCACCACGTCAACGCATCGAAGCCCGCGGTGCTACCTGCGAAGGGCTCATCCGCGACGAGTCCCGCTTCCACTGCCGCGTCGACGGCTGTTCCGCTCAACGAGTTTCTATCCTACGACCCCGCCGCCAAGTCTGTCGCGCTCAAGCTCTTCGCGGCGCACGGGTCGATCAACGGCGGAATGAACTTCAATGGTGGATCGAATGGCAGCGTGACGATCACCATCCCTGCCGGATGGACCGTCACGTGGGCATTCAAGAACGAGGATGCGATCCCGCACTCCGCGATCGTTCTCGTGAACAAAATGCCGTTCCCCGCTCAACCGCAGGAGCCGGCGATTCCGCGTGCGTACACGAACGACGTGACCGCCGGGCTTCCAACGGGGGGAACGGATCAGACCACCTTCAAGGCATCGCCAGCGGGGCAGTACGTGATCGCCTGTGGCGTACCGGGTCACGCGCCCAGCGGCATGTGGATTCACCTCGACGTCTCGGCCGACGCGAAGATCCCGGCCTACGCCCCGAAGTGACGCGCGCCGGCTGCATGCAGTGAGCCTCGCAGGCGCCGGCTGACGTGCGGCTCCGCACCAAGCTCGAGATCGTGACGGCGTGCGTGGCGGTTCCGTGCGCGCTCGAGATATTTTCGGCTGACCGATCCTTCGCGTGGCTCGCGCGCGTACCCGGGGGCGGAGAACGCGTCGCTCCGGCGCAGCTCGCCTTTCACGTCGACCGGATTCTGAGTCGCGGAAAGTGGATCTGGCGTCACAGCTGCCTGCGCCGCGCCGCCGTGCTCGCCTATCTCCTGCGTCGTGGCGGTTACGACGCGAGTGTCGTGATAGGCGTCCGGCGCAGTGATGCGGGCTCGCTCGAGGCGCACGCGTGGCTCGCCTGTGACGGGCGGGATCCCTTCCTCGAGCCGTCGGATTCGATCGCAACCTTCCAGCCGCTCAGCCGAGCGTAGGGTGCTCGAGCGCGTCTGGCTCACGCCGAAGGACAGGCGCTATCTTTCGCCTTCCTCTCATCCGACGCGTGCATGAATCGCCTACAACAGCTCCACGACGCGGGCCAGTCCATCTGGCTCGACTTCATCGATCGCTCCCTCCTGCGCGGCGGCGAGCTCGAGCGACGCATCGATCGCGATGCGCTCACCGGCATGACGTCGAATCCCACGATCTTCGAGAAGGCGCTGGCCGAGGGGCATGCGTACGATGCCCAGCTCGCGGGAGCATCGCCCGATCTGAGCGCGTGGGAGCTGTTCGAGCTCGTGGAGACGGATGACGTGCGCGCGGCGTGCGACATCTTTCGCCCCGTCCACGAAAAGAGCAGAGGAGTGGATGGCTACGTGTCGATCGAGGTGTCGCCTGGTGCGGCGCACAGTGTGGATGACACGATCGCCGAGGCGCGTCGGCTGTGGGCCGAGGTGGAGCGGCCGAACGTGATGATCAAGGTGCCCGGCACCACCGAGGGCGCGGCCGCGGCCCGACGTCTTCTCGCCGACGGCATCAACGTCAACATCACGCTGCTCTTCTCCCTCGACGCGTACGCAGCGGTGATCGAGTCCTACCTCGCCGCGCTCGAGGAGCGTGCCAAGCGCGGGCTGCCGCTCAGCACGATCGCCTCCGTCGCATCGTTCTTCGTGAGCCGCGTGGACACGGAGGCCGAGAAGCGGCTCGACGCAATCGTCGCGAAGGATCCATCGCGCGCGGACGAGGCGAAGGCGTTCCGCGGCCGCGTGGCCGTCGCAAACGCGAAGCTCGCGTACGCGCTGTTCCTCGAGAAGTTCTCCGGCGCGCGCTGGGAGGCGCTCGGCTCGCGAGGCGCACGCGTGCAGCGTCCGCTCTGGGCGAGCACCAGCGCGAAGAACCCGGCGTATCGTGACGTGGTATACGTCGAGGACCTCATCGGTCCCGATACCGTGAACACGATGCCGCCGGCGACGATCACCGCCTTCGCGGATCACGGCGTGACGAAGCGCACGGTCGACACCAACATCGATGCCGAGCGCGCCCTCATCGCGAAACTCGAACAGTTCGGCGTGCCCATCGTGAGCATCACCGATACCCTCTTGCGCGAAGGGCTCGCCAGCTTCGAAAAATCCTTCGACACCCTCATCGCCGGACTCGAGTCCAAGCGCCGCACGCTCGGGGCTGCGGTCACCGCTCCTTGAGGCGATGCCGCGGGCCCAATCCGGCTAGTGACAGCCCGACACCACTCCGGTAACGAGATCGAGACTGCACGTGAGCGCGCCCACCTGCAGCTCGGCGATCGCGCTCCCGTCGAAGGTGATTTTCGCGGAGCGGGTGATCGTCTTGCTGAAGCTCCCGGCCGTCACGTGAAGCGACAGATTGCGCGAGATAGATCCCGACGACGGATACGGATTCGCAGAGTGAGGGAGCGTGAAGCGCAGTGCCGCAACGGTGTCGGCCGCGGCATAGGCGAAGGTTCGAGTGATCTCGTTCACGGTGTAGGTGCTGCTATCGTTGCGGACTCCCGCGCCGTTCCATGTGTGCAGCACGGGCGCGCCGTGCGTCACGACCATCGAGCCCGTATCAGCTTCGTGGACGGAGAACATTTTGCCTGGCTTCACGGCCGAGGCGAAGCTGCCGGCGCGCGACCAGCGGTGGTTCACCGAGTCGGTGAGCGTGCCGCTCCATCCGAGCGCGAAGCTGCCGCCGCTCCAAAAGCGCACCTGGCGCGTGATCGTGAGGCCGCGCGTGGTGTACGCGACGCATTCAAACCACCCGCTTCCGTCGGGGCCGCCGCACGTCACCGTGCGCGAGTCGGTGCCGGAGCCCGCTCCCGCGCGGCCGGCCATGAACGTCGACGAGCCGGCGCTCACGTTCTCCTCGAAACTTTCGTTTTCCTGGAACTGGCTCACATCACCGGCGAAGCTCTCACCCACGTCGCTGGCGATTGTCTGATCGATCTCGCTGTCCGCCACCGTCGCTCCGGGAGCGACCGCGGATTCCGAGCTGCAGGCAAGCGCGCCAGCGACTGCGGCGATCGCCGCGAGAGTAATGATGCGACGTCCGATCGGCATATCGTGATCCTCCGCTAGATTCATGAATGGTCGCTGTGATCTGCGGATGAGACGCCCGCCGCCGAGCGTCGTTAAGGCTCGCCCGAGGACTCTGTCGAAGGCGGCATCTTTTGCCGCCCCCACAGGGTCCGCGTACTTCTGCGAACTCTCTCACCCCCGGACCTGATTTTGGCCTCGCCGATTCCTCGCACGAAGATCGTGTGCACGCTGGGACCCGCATCGTCCTCCGAGTCCGTGATCCGATCGCTGATGCAGTCCGGGCTCAACGTCGCGCGCATCAACTTTTCGCACGGCACCCACGAGGAGCATGCGGCGACCATCGCGCTCGTGCGCTCGATTGCGACGAAGCTCGCGCGCCCCGTCGCGATCCTTGGCGATCTGCAGGGCCCGCGCATTCGCGTTGGCGATCTCGCCGAACCCCTCGAGCTGGCGACCGGCGATGACATCGTGCTCGCGCCCGAGGACGACGGAGCCCCCAGCGATGTTCCGGTGACGTACGAGGCACTCGCGCGCGACGTGAACGTCGGCGATCGCATCCTGATGGACGATGGGCTCATCGATCTCGTCGTGCTCGATGTTGCCGGGGTGAGAGTGCGCGCGCGCGTCGTGCACGGCGGTCGGCTGCGCAGCCACAAGGGAATCAATCTTCCCGGCGTCGCGGTCTCCGCGCCCTCGATCACGGAGAAGGATCGCGCCGACATCATCTTCGCCGTCGAGCAGCAACTCGACTATCTGGCGCTGAGCTTCGTGCGGCGCGCCGAGGACATCTCGTCGCTGCGGTTGCTGATTCCGGCGGGTATGCTCGTGGTTGCCAAGATCGAGAAGGACACGGCGCTCGCGGCGATCGGGAGCATCGTCGAGGCCTCCGACGCCGTGATGGTCGCTCGTGGCGACCTGGGCGTCGAGCTTCCATTCGAAGAAGTGCCGATCGCGCAGAAGCGCATCATCGCCGTCTGCAACGCGCTCGGCCGCCCGGTCATAACCGCGACGCAGATGCTCGAATCGATGGTGACGAACCCGCGTCCGACGCGCGCCGAGGCGAGCGATGTCGCGAACGCGATCCTCGATGGCACCGATGCGGTGATGCTGTCGGCCGAGACGGCGGCCGGTGCCTATCCCCAGCTCGCGGTGAGCGCGATGACGCGCATCATCATGGAGATCGAGCGGCGGCCGCTCCCGCACGCGACGTTCGAGGTGCCCGAGGATGTCGATGGCCACGTCGCGACCGAGGATGCGATTGCCGCCGCGACGACGGCCGCCGCCAAGTCGCTCGGCGCACCGCTGGTCGTGGTGTTCACCAAGAGCGGCTTCAGCGCGCGGATCATCGCGTCGCATCGGCCCGCCGTGGCGATTCTCGTGCTCACGGACGTCGAGCGCACGTACCGGCAGCTCGCGCTCGTCTGGGGCGTAATTCCCGAGCTGGTACCGCGCGCGGCGAACTACGAAGAGATGTTCGAGCATGCGCGCCTTGTGATCGAGCGCCGCGGGCTCGCGCAGCGCGGCGACCGCGTGCTCGTGACAGCTGGCGTGCCTTTCGACGTGCCGGGGACCACCAATCTGCTCCGTGTCGAGGTGGTGTGAAGCTCACCTTCCTCGGCACGGGGACGAGCTTTGGCGTTCCGCAGATCGGCTGCGGATGCGAGGTCTGCCGCTCGAGCGACCCACGGGACAAACGCACGCGCAGCGGCGCGCTCGTGGAGACCGACGCGGGGAAGCGCATTCTCATCGACACGCCGCCGGAGCTTCGGCTGCAGCTCATCGCCAACTACATCGACAGCGTCGATGCGATTCTGTTTACGCACGAGCACGCGGATCACATCCACGGCATCGACGATGTGCGCGCACTGAGCGTGCGGACGAGGTCGGCGCTCCGGATGTACGGGCCGGCGGAAACGGTGCGCACGCTGGAGGAGCGCTTCGCGTACATATTCAACGAGCGCATGCGTCCGCTTCCGGGCACGACGAAGCCCGAGGGCGAGCTGACGACGCTCGAGCCGGGCGTCGCGGTGCAGATCGCGGGTGAGACCGTGCTCCCCATAGCCGTGCCACACGGGCACACTACGGTGTTTGGCTACCGCATCGGCCCTCTCGGCTACATCACCGATGCGAAGCTCCTCCCTCCCGCGGCAATCGAGGCGTTGCTTGGCGTGAAGGTGCTGGTGCTGAACGCGCTGTTCTGGAAGCAGCATCCCACGCACATGAGCGTTCCCGAGGCGATCGAGACGGCCCGCGCGGTCGGTGCGGAGCGCACGTATCTCACGCACCTCACGCACGACAACTTCCACGCGGCGCTCGAATCGGCCCTCCCACCGGGCCTCCTGCCCGCCTACGACGGACTGACGGTGAACATCCCCTGATGCGAGGGCTCCGACCCTTGCCTCCGGCTGAGGTGTTCGCGACTTTCCTGCATCTTCCGGCTACCGCATGCGGTGGGTGGTGAAGACGACTTTGGAGGATTGATGCAGGCACAGGGAACGGCCCCGGCGACTCCCTTCGGCGGCGACATCGACGTGCAAAAGGGGCGGCTCACCGTCCGCAACGAGGACGCGCTGCGCTCGGCGAAGATGGACATGCTCGTCCGTCAGGCCGTCTTCGGCGAAGGCCAAGCGAAGGAACAAGCGCAGTGGATGATCTGGGAGACGGCGCAGGCCGTTGGCGTGCGCCCCGCCTCCATCCATGAGTTCTACGCGGCCCGCGGACGCGGTGAGGTGAAGGGGTTCACCGTTCCCGCGATGAATGTCCGAGGCATGGCCTACGACACCGCGCGCGCGATCTTTCGGACTGCGGTGCGGATGCACGCCGGTGCCTTCATTCTCGAGATCGCGCGCTCCGAGATCGCCTACACCGGCCAGCGCCCGTCGGAATACGTCACCGTGATGCTCGCTGCGGCACTGCGCGAGGGCTTTCGCGGCCCCGTGTTCATCCAGGGCGACCACTTCCAGGTGAACGCGAAGAAGTTCGCCGCCGACCCCACCGGCGAGGTCGCGGCGGTGAAGCAGCTCGCGCTCGAGGCCGTGTCGGCCGGCTTCTACAACATCGATGTCGATACATCGACACTGGTCGACATTTCGCTCGCGACTCTCGATGCGCAGCAGGAGCGCAACTACGAGACGGCCGCCGAGATCGCGGCGTACGTGCGCTCGATCGAGCCGGACGGCGTGACGATCTCCATCGGCGGCGAGATCGGGGAGGTCGGCACGCAGAACAGCACCGTCCCCGAGCTGCGCGCGTTCATGCGGGGTTTCATCGCGTCGCTCGAACGACGCTCGCCGGGCGCCGTCGGGCTGTCGAAAATTTCCGTGCAGACGGGAACATCCCACGGTGGCGTCGTGCTTCCGGACGGCGGAATCGCGGACGTGAAGCTCGATCTCGAGGCGCTCGAGGCGCTCTCCCGAGTAGCGCGCGAAGAGTTCGGCATGTCGGGCGCGGTGCAGCACGGTGCGTCGACGCTTCCCGAGACCGCCTTCGACAACTTCCCGCGCATCGAGACGGCGGAGATCCATCTCGCAACCAACTTCCAGAACATTCTCTTCGAGCAGATGCCCGTTGCGTTGCGCAAGCGCGTGTACGCATGGCTCGATGCGAATGCGAGTGATGAGCGCAAGAAAGGCGACTCCGACGAACAGTTCTACTACAAGAGCCGCAAGAAGGCGCTCGGGCCGTTCAAGAAGGAGCTGTGGGAGTTGCCGGAGGATGTGAAGGAGATGTTTGCCGGGGCGTACGACAAGACCTTCACCTTTCTCTTCGAGCAGCTTCGCATCGGCGGCACGGCTGACGCGGTCGCACAGTTCGTCAAAGCGCCCGTGCAACGTCGCCGCATTTCCGGAGGCGTCACGGTGGTGGCTGCGCCCGACGACCCGGACGCTGGCGAGTGAGGCCGCGAACGAAGCCGCGGCCCTCTGGCTCTCGTCTTTCGGGAGACTGGCTGGCCGGGCAGCCCACGAGCTGAAGAATCCGCTCAACGGGCTGGCGCTGAACCTCGAAGTCGTTCGCTCGCGAAGCGCGCGGCAGGGAATGGAAGCAAATGCGCTGGCGCCCTTTGCCGCGGCTGCCGCAGCCGAGCTCGAACGCACCATTCCGCTGGTCGACGCCCTTCTGGCGTTGGCGCGCCCCCTTACTGTTCCGGTAGATTTGAGCGTCGCGCTTCGGCCGCTCGTGGTACTGTACAGGGCGATTGCGGTGGCGGCGGGCGGCACGCTCGATATGGCTCAAGACGCAGAACACATGTTTGTGCAGGCCGACGGCGACACCGTTCGAGCGCTCCTCTCCGAAGCGCTCGACGTTACCATCGGGACCAATCTCGAAGTGTCCGGCAAGCTCGGCGATTCCGACGGGTTTATTTCATTGCGCATGATCGGCGGCGCCGGTCGGCCCATCGCAGCGAGGATGGAACGATTCGCCGCGGAGCAGGACGTTCGGATCACCTCCGACGAAGACGAGACAGCTCTCCTGTTCCCCGCGCGCGTGCGCGCTGGAGTCGATTCGAACACATGACCGCCAAGATTCTGATCGCCGATGACGAACGCGCCATAACCGAAGGGTTGAGCGCCATCCTCCGCGACGAAGGCTACGATACAGAGATTGCGAGTGATGGACAGCGGGCGCTCGAGCGCCTCATCGCCGAGCCCTTCGGTGTCGTGCTGGCCGATCTCAAGATGCCCAAGATCGATGGCCTTGCCCTGCTGCGCGAGATCCGCCAGCGCGAGATGGCCACCGAGTGCATTGTCATCTCGGGTCAGGGGACGATTCGCTCCGCCGTCGATGCCGTCACCGATGGCGGCGCCTTCTATTTCATCGAAAAGCCGCTCAACGCCGAGAAGCTGAGCGAGCTGAAGGCCCTCATTAAGAAGGCGATCGAAAGCTTCGAGCTGAAGCGCACCAACCGCGCCCTCACCTCCGAGCTTCAGACGCTCACGCACTACGGCGAGCTCACGGGCCAGTCCGAGGCCATGCGCGTCGTCTATGGCATCCTCGACGCCGTCGCTCCCTCCAGCGCCTCGGTGCTCATCCTGGGCGAGAGCGGCACGGGCAAGGAACTCGTGGCACGAGCGATCCATCACAAGAGCGACCGCGCTAAGGGGCCCTTCCTCGCGCTGAACTGCGCCGCCCTCCCCAAGGACATTCTCGAGAACGAGTTGTTCGGCCACGAGAAGGGTGCCTTTACCGGCTCCACGAACGAGAAGCCGGGCGCATTCGAGATGGCCGACGGCGGCACGCTCTTCCTCGACGAAGTCGGCGAGATGTCTTCCGATATCCAGGTAAAGCTCCTGCGCGCCCTCGAGTCGCGCTCTGTGCGACGGCTCGGCGGCAAGAAGGAGATCCCGGTGGACATCCGCGTCGTTGCCGCAACGAACAAGAATCTCCAATCGGCGCTCGACGATGGAGAGCTGCGCGAGGATCTCTACTACCGGCTCGCCGTCGTCGAGATCGAGCTTCCGCCGCTGCGCGATCGCGTCGGCGACATCAAGCTCCTTGCGACCGAATTCCTCAGCCGGTTCGCGCGCGAGAACAACAAGAAGATTCACGCCTTCGAGGACGACGCCATCGAGTGGATTCTGCGGCACAACTGGCCCGGCAACGTTCGCGAGTTGCGAAACACGATCGAAAGCGCCGTCATCATGTCGAAGAGCGCCAGCATCGGAACGGCGGACATCATCCCGCGACGGCTTCGCGCGCAGGTGGACAATAGTCAGGCGACAGTCACGCTCGCCGTGGGCGCGACCCTTGCCGATGCAAGACGACAGATGCTCTTGCGAACATTCTCCGCGACCGGCGGCGATGTCGAGCGCACCGCCCGCACGCTCGGGGTGTCGGAGAGCGAGGTTCGGAATGAGTTGGGCTCCCTCATTGGGGGCGGTAACAGAGCGGACACGAACGGCGAGGTGAAGCCGGCGGCGAAGGCGATCGCGGCGAAGGACAAGGGCACGGAGAAACCGAAGGGGAAGGCCAAGGGGCGTCGGTAACAACGAGGAGTGAGTATGTCGCGACACGAGGAAGACGAGGACGACCGGTATTATGTGATCGAGGAAAAGAGCGGAGGAGGAGTCGGATCCTTCCTGCTCGGCGCCGCCATCGGCGCGGGGATCGCGCTCCTGCTCGCGCCGCAGTCCGGCGAGGAGACTCGTCGCGACATCAAGCGCAAGGCGGGCGAGATGAAGGAGGCCGCGAAGGAGGCCGCTGGAGATCTGACCGACACCGTGGCGGATCGATACTCCAAGGCGAAGCGCAGCGTTGGCTCTACGATCGACTCTGCGCGACAGGCGATCGACATCAAGAAGCACCAGGCGACGGAGGCGATTCGCGCGGGCCGGGAGGCAGCGGCGCAGGCGCGACAGGAGCTCGAGGCACGGTTGGCCGAAACGAAGGCGGCCTATCAGGCGGGCGCGGACATCTCGCGAACCGCCCGCCGCCCCGTCATCAATCCGTCCCCGCCGATGGACTCGGAGTCCGACGATCCGCTTGTCCGGTAGCAATCCGGCGATCGGAAGTCTGACCGGATGAGCAGTCGCTCGATCCTCCACCGCTTCTGGTGGGCGGTGAAGGACTACGCGCGTCGCCTCTGGGATGTCGCCGGCGAGGACAACATATCGTTTCTGGCCGGCGGAATTGCGTTCAACCTGCTCCTCGCGGCGGTCCCGTTCACGCTGCTCCTGCTCTCCGGACTCGGCTACGTCCTCAACGAGTCGCCCGAGCAGTCATCGAACACCGTGTGGGCCTTCATCGACAACCTGCTGCCGCCGCACGCGGCGACCGGCGATGCGCAGCTGCGCACGCTCGTCGATGGCGTGGTCAAGGCGCGCGGGTCGATCGGCCTGCTCGGCGCCATCGCCTTCATCTGGTTTTCGACGCGCCTCTTTGGAACGCTCCGCTCCGTGCTCAGCGAGGTGTTCGACATCGAGCAGGGGCTCGACTTCATCAAGGGGAAGCTGTTCGACATCAAGATCACCATCCTGTCGACCGTGCTCTTCGTGGCGTACGCGGTGCTTTCCGCCTATCTCAAGATCGCGACGAACAAGACACTGCACGCGCTCTCGACCGCCGGCTTCCGCGTCACCTTTCGCCTGAGACTCGAGTATTGGTTGGGGAACGTGCTGGCGCTGATGTTCATCACCGGGATGTTTTTCGCTCTCTACAAGTTCCTGCCGAGCAGGAAGATTCGGTGGGAGCCGGCACTGGTCGGGGCGCTCTTCACGAGCGTTCTGTTCGAGCTCGCGAAGCAGTTGTTCACGACCTACATCGGCTCGTTCAATCCGGGCAGCCTGTACGCCGGGACGCTGTACGGTATCGTGATCGTGGTGTTCTGGGTGTACTACGCCGCGCTCATCTTCATCCTGGGCGGCGAGGTTGGCCAGGTGTACGAATTGCGGCGCACGCGGCGGCTGCAGCGCGAGACATTTGAAGGCTGAGATTGGCTCGAAGGTTGCCTTACAGTAGCTCCAACCCTAATGGAGCTCTGCGCCGTGAAGACTGGCCTCGGAGTGCTCGTGCTATTGGCGGGTGCGCTCGCCGGCTGCAGCAAGAATGCCGATGGCGACATGGTGGTGAAGACGCCCCGGGTGGAGACTCAGACGGACACCCTGAAGATGCCCACCGTGACGACGTCGAAGGACACGATCACGGCGGTGACGCCCAAGCTCGAGGTGAAGAAGGAGACGACCTCGGTGACCGTGCCGAAAGTGAAAGTGACGCGCAAGCCCTGAACGCGGGTGCGGGGAGCGGGACGATAATTGTCGCGCCTCTCTCCGCAGCCTATATTTCGGTCGTCCCAGGTCCCGAGGGAAGTTCGCCCTCTAACTCCGTCAGGACCGAAAGGTAGCAGCGGCATGAGGTGCCGTTCCTCGCCTCGTCAGACCTGGGATATTCGCGCGGAGGCTGAGCGCTGCCTCGCGAGAGCGGCAGTTCCGCGCGCATAACAGATGCGTCGAGAGACGCTCGCAGTGCACCGGTCGAGGAGAGCCTGGCGGGCAGACCGCCGGGCTCTCCTCGCATTTCCCACCGCCATGTACATCTCGCTCGCCCGCAAATATCGTCCGAAGCGCTTTGCCGACGTGGCGGTTCAGTCGCACGTCAGCAACACGCTGAAGGGCGCCATCGCCCGCGGACGCGTCGCCCACGGCTACCTGCTGTGCGGGCCGCGCGGCGTCGGCAAAACGACGCTCGCGCGCGTGCTGGCGATGGCGCTCAACTGCGAGAACAAGACCGAGGACGGCGAGCCGTGTGGAGTGTGCACGAGCTGCCAGCGCATCTGGTCCGGGAGCACGAGCCTCGATGTGGTCGAGATCGATGCGGCCTCGAACAGGGGTGTGGACGACGCGCGCGATCTGCGCGAGCGCGCGATGTACGCGCCCTCCGGCGAGAACCACTACAAGGTCTACATTGTCGACGAAGCGCACATGCTCACGCGCGAGGCGTGGAACGCGCTGCTGAAGGTGCTCGAGGAGCCGCCGCCGCGCGTCGTCTTCGTCTTCGCGACGACCGAGCCGCAGAAGATCCAGCAGACAGCGGCCCCGGTGCTCAGCCGGCTGCAGCGCTTCGACCTCAAGCGCATCGGCTCGGCCGACGTCCGGGCGCGCCTGACCGAAGTGCTCGCGCTCGAGCACGTGGACGCCGACGCCGATGCGTTGGCGATGATCGCGCGCGCCGCCGACGGCTCGATGCGCGACGCGCTCTCGTTGACCGATCAGGCGCTGGCGCTGGGAGAAGGTCGCCTAACGGCCGCGCGCGTGCGAGACGCGCTCGGACTCGTACCCGAGGACGAGTATCTCACGCTGCTCGACCTCGTCGCCGAGGGAC
>DATHJR010000591.1:0-17090 GCA_035286525.1 Gemmatimonadaceae bacterium
TCTCGATGTAGAGCAGATGCTTCACGAGCACCACCAACTCGACCTCGCGCCGCTGGTACACCCGATTCCCCGATCGATTCTTCGCGGGATTGAGGAACTTGAACTGGCTCTCCCAATAGCGAAGGACGTGCGGCTTGAGACCCGTCAGCTCGCACACTTCGCCGATCGAGAAGAATTCCTGCACCGGCTCCGCGCTCATGTGTCGCCCTCCGCTCGAAGTTCGCGCCGCATGAGCTCACCGATCGCGGCGCGGGGTGGTTGATGATCGAAGAGTATCCCGTAGACTGCACTGACGATCGGCATCTCGATCCCCTCGCGCGCAGCGAGGGCGCGCGCGCTGTGTGTCGTCATCACTCCCTCCGCCACCGTCTGTCGCTTCGCCAGCGCCTCGTCGAGCGACACACCGCGCGCGATCTCCACGCCCAGCGAGCGATTACGGCTGAGGGCGCCCGTGCAGGTGAGCACGAGGTCGCCCATCCCCGCGAGGCCGGCGAACGTCAGCGGCGACGCACCCATCTTCACGCCCAGCCGCGTCATCTCGGCGAGCCCGCGCGTGATGAGCGCCGCTCGCGCATTGAATCCCATTCCCAGCCCCTCCGCGATGCCGGTCGCCACGGCGATCACGTTCTTGAGCGCGCCTCCCAGCTCGACCCCGACGACATCGTCGTGCGTGTACACCCGAAACTCATCGCCAGACAGCGCGTGCTGCACCATCGCCGCCGCGCCCGAGCTCGCCGACGCCGCGACGACCGCCGTGGGCTGCCGCGCCACCACCTCGGCCGCGAAGCTCGGCCCCGAGAGCGCCACCACGGCGTGCCGGGGAAACTGCTCCGCGAGCACGTCGCTCATCACCGCAAGCGTCTCGCGCTCGACGCCCTTCGTCGCGACGACGATCGTCGCGCCGGCCTCGACGGCTGGCGCCGCGCTTCGGGCGATCGCTCGCAACACGTGCGACGGCGTCGCAAACAGCACCAGCGCGGCGCCTCTGCACGCCGTCGCGAGATCGGGCTCTGCGACAACGCCCGCGTCGAGCTTTGCCCCGGCGAGAAAGGTCGTGTTCTCGTGAATGGTGTTCACCGACTCGATCACTTCGGGCTCGCGCGCCCACAGGGAAACGTCGTGCCCGTTCCGCGCGAGCAGATCGGCGAGGGCGGTTCCCCACGCGCCGGCGCCCACCACCGCGCATCGCATCAGGTAGCCGGCCTCGCGCGACGGAATCGATTCTCCTCACCGCGCCGCAGCCGCGCGATGTTGGCGCGATGCGTCCAGAACACGAACGCGGTGATCAGCGCGGACGCGATCGCGATGGGCGAGCTGGCGCCGTAGTCGACCACCACCGCGATGGTGAGCGCCACGGCGCTGACCAGGGATGCGAGCGACACGTAGCCGGAGAGATAGAGCACCAGCCCCCACACGGCGAGCGAGATCAGCGAGGGAACCGGTGCGAGCGCGAGAAAGACGCCGCCCGCCGTAGCCACGCCCTTTCCTCCGCCCTTCCACAGCAGAAAGACAGATTTCACATGACCGACGATTGCGGCCACGCCAAATGCGATCGCCCACAGCACCGGCGATTGCGGCGCGAAGCGCGGCGGCAAGAGAAGCACGGGGAGCGCACCTTTCGCCATGTCGAGCACCATCACCCCGCTCGCGATCTTCCAACCCATCACGCGAAATACGTTCGTCGCGCCGAGGTTGCCCGAGCCGTGCTCGCGAAGATCGATTCCCTTGAAGAGCTTCCCCGCGAGAAACGCGAATGGAATCGAGCCGGCGAGATACGCGATCAACAATCCCGCAAAGGGCATCATCTACGCAGCGCGGCTCCGCAACAGGATGCGCAGCGGGCTGCCGCTGAAACCCCACGCCTCGCGGAAGCCATTGTGCAGGTAGCGCACGTAATGCTCCGGCACGAGATCGGGATGATTACCGAATACCGCGATCGTCGGCGGCTCGACCTCGACCTGCGTCGCGTACAGCAGCTTCACCTCGCGCCCGGCCGCCTGCGGCGGCTGCAGCCGCGCGGTGAGCTCTCCGAGCGTCGTGTTCACCTGCGCCGTGGAGATGCGCTTCTTTCGCTCCGCGTCCACCAGGAGCACGGTCTCGAGCACCTTCGTCACGCGCTGCCCCGTGAGCGCCGACGTGAACAGGAAGGGCACGAACTTCAGAAAGGGCGCCTTCTCGCCGGCCTCCTTCTGGAATTTCGCCGCCGACTTGTCGGTCTTCTCTTCCTTGATGTCCCACTTGTTCACGACGATGATCAGCCCGCAGCCGTTCTCCCACGCCAGCGTCGCGATCTTGAGATCCTGGTTCTCCAGTCCCACTACCGCGTCGAGCATCAGCACGCATACCTGCGCTCGCTCGATCGCGCGTCGCGTGCGCAGCGCCGAATAGAACTCGATGCCGTCGTCGATCTTCGACTGGCGTCGAAGG
Organism: Gemmatimonadaceae bacterium; assembly: GCA_035286525.1. Taxonomy (GTDB): domain Bacteria; phylum Gemmatimonadota; class Gemmatimonadetes; order Gemmatimonadales; family Gemmatimonadaceae; genus FEN-1250. The sequence continues at coordinate 2,428 of DATHJR010000591.1, forward strand.
CCTGCGGTATCGACGAAGGTGAGCGTCTGCCCGTGGTACTGCATCGGCGTGTCGATCGCGTCGCGCGTGGTTCCCGCCTCCGCGGCAACGACCAACCGCTCCTCGCCGAGCAGCCGGTTCACGAGCGAGGACTTCCCGACGTTGGGCCGTCCGATTACCGCGACGCGCAGTGTGGTCTCGTCCTCGATGAGGCTCTCGGGGAAGCGTGACACCACCTCGTCGAGCAGGTCGCCGGAATTCTTGCCGTTGATCGCGGACACCGGAATCGGGTCGCCCGCGCCGAGGTTGTAGAACTCGTAGAAGTCGGTGGAGCGCGGATCGTCCACCTTGTTGGCGACGAGGAGCCACGGCTTGCGCGCATCGCGCAGCAGCTCCACAACTCGTTGATCCTGCGGGTGCAGCCCGGTCTTCGCGTCGACGACGAGCAGCATCAGATCCGCCTCGGCGATCGCCTGCATCACCTGCTTCTGAATCTCGACGTCCATCGGGATGGACGGATCGCCGGTGAGGCCGCCCGTGTCCACAAGCCAGAACGCGCGGCCGCCCCACTCCGCTCGCGCGAAGTGCCGGTCGCGCGTCGTTCCCGCTTCCTCGCTCACGATGGCCGAGTCGCTGCTCGCGAGCCGGTTGAACAGCTGCGATTTGCCGACGTTCGGGCGCCCGACGATGGCGACTACCGGGATATTTCCGGATTCCGTCATGCGGCGCTCGCAGTGCGAAGCTGCGACGCGGCGTCGCTCAGGTCCTCGCTCGACAGGACGTCGAGAAAGTCGTAGGACGGTACGAGCGGAATCGAAAGCTCCTCGCGCAGTGCGGTGAATGAAAGATCGTCGAGAAACAGACCATCGTCGTTGATCGTCTCGGCCGGAATGAGCGCGAGATCGAGGTCGGTGCGGCCGGCGAGCACGCATCGCAAATCGGCGCCCACGAGGAGACCCGCAGCCGTCGTCGTCGGACCGAACAGCGAGTTCTCGGCAACGATCTGCTCGAAGTGCGCGCCGGTTGCCCCGTGCAGGCGCTCGAGCAGCTCCGACATGAGCGCACCGCCCATCGCGGTACCGGTGACGACGCCGATGCGCCGTCCATCGTGGCGCGGAAGCGCGCTCGCGCCCTCGGCGACTCTCTTTCGCAGAAAGGCGACGGAGCCAATGCCGTTCTCGATCTGCACGAAGTCGCCGTAATGGTCGGCGCCGGGAAGGTCGCGGCCGGCCAGCATGTACAGCTCGTCCGAGCCGAACACCCAGCGGTCGGCGCGCTCGCGGAGCGCGCGCTCTTCCCATTGCTCGACGTGCTCGATGAGCTCGTTCGCGCGTGCGGCGCTCATCGACTCGCCCGTGTAGAGATGCGAAAACTGCGTGAGGCCAACCGGAACGATGGCCGTGGAGAGCACGGCATCGCCGAGCGACCAGAGATCGGCGATCGACTGCTCGAGGACCTCGCCATCGTTGAGCCCGGGCACGATCACCATCTGGCAGTGAAACTGGATTCCGCCCTCCGCCAGCCGCGAGAGCTGTCGCATGATGTCCGGCACCTTCGGGTTGTTGAGCAGAATCTTTCTCGCCTCGAACGGCGTCGCGTGAACGGAGATGTACAGGGGCGACAGCCTGTACTCGAGGATACGGGCGATGTCCTTGTCCTTCACGTTCGACAGCGTCGCGAAATTGCCGTAGGCGAAGGAGAGCCTGTAGTCGTCGTCGCGCACGTACAGCGGCGCACGAAGTCCCTTCGGCAGCCCTTCGATGAAGCAGAACTCGCACTTGTTGGCACAGCGGCGCACGCGCGGCGGCTCGAGCACGACGCCCATCGCCATTCCCTCGGGGCGCTCGATCTCGAATACGAGCTCCTCGCCATCGGGGGTGGAGAGCTCGAGCACGAGCTCCTCGTCCGCGGTGAGGAACTCCCAGTCGAGAAAGTCCTCGAGCTTGCGCCCGTTCACCGCGCGCAGCGTGGTACCGGCGACAATGCCGAGCTCGGAAGCGACGGTGTGTGGAAGGACGCGCGCGACTTTGATCATCGTGTTCGCAACGTTCGATGCGAAAAGGGCCACCGGAAATCGCGGCGCGCGGAGCGAAGCTCGGAACGCCGGACGCGGCAGCTCTTGAACATGATGTAACCTAGGAGATGAGTACCCCGAAATCAAGGCAGAACATGAACTTCGGATACTTAGACGACGCTATCCGAGAGCAACGAAAAAAGCCCGCCGCGAGCTGCGCGGCGGGCTTTCGATTCTCTCTCGTGTGCGATGAGATCAGGGAATCGGGTCGTACCTGTAGGCGACGATTCCCGCTCCGTCACCCGTGAGCGAGAATGGCATTTTTTCTTTCGGAGCGAGAGAGAAATCCACGTTCTGCGTAGTGACTGGAGCGCCACTCAGGTTCACGAACTGCAGCTTGAGTGTCCCCTTCTGCGGCGTGTTGCTGATGTTCTCGATGCTCCCCTTCAGCGCCGGCTTGGGCGAGCCCGGTGCGAATGACTCGAAGGTGACCTTGGCCTTCACCTTCTCGCTGGCCTCGAATGCCACGTTGAGGGAGTCGTTGTACGCCTTGACGACCTTCGGATCCTTCGTCGCCTTCGACTTCCCTTGATACGCGAGGGCGAGCAGCTGGTACTCGTCCGGATTGTTCGGGTCGATCGTCGTCAACTTCTTCGACGTCGCGAGCATCCGGTCGAAGTCGCCCGCCTTCCAATAGACGTTCGCCGCGTTGTACAGCCCTGGACGAAGCCAGGGGTTCGCCTTCTGGGCGGCATCCATGAGCTTAGTTGCTGCGGCCGGCTGATTCATCGTGAAAGCCTGCGTTCCCGCGTCGTACAGCTGGGCATCCGAGTAACCGGCCGGGTTGGCCAGCATCTGATCCCATAGAGTACTTACGCTCGCCACGTCGCCGGACGCGCTCAGCGAGGCAGCCAGCCCCGCCTGCGCATCGGGAGCGCTGGCGCTCTTCGGAAAATCCGCGAGAAACTTCTTGTAGAGATCCGCGGCCTTGAGCATGCCCGCCTTCTTCTGGTCGCCGGTCATCGACTGCGCGGTCAGCCGCGTCATCTGTGCCGCGCCGAGCTCCAGCGCCGCCTTCAGGTTGCTATCCGCTCCAATCTCGGCGGGCATGAGCGCCGCTCCCCGCGTGAAGAAATCCGCGGCGGTCGCCGGATCCTTCTTGCGCTGGGCCACCATTCCCTGGAAGTACAGGCTGAGCGCCGACTTCGAGTCGATCGCCGTGATGCGCTTGAGCACCTGCTCCTGCATCGCGACGCTGTCCGTGTTGATGAGCGACGACAAGTGAATGGCCAGCGGACGTATCGCCTCCATGCGGTACGACTGTATCTCGCTCGCGCAATCCGGATTCGACTTTTCGACGCCCGTCAGCAGGGTGTCGGCGGCGGCGAAGAGATCGACCCGCTGATCCTTGCCGTCGACATAGCCGATGTTCCCCTTGTTGACGGTCGGGGAATCGGGAAACTGCATCTCCCATCGGAGAAGCGCCTGGCCGAGTATGTAGTCGTGTCCCGCCTGATTGTCCTTGAACTTGCCCGGGTTACTCGTCAGCGACGTCACGGCGAGCTTCAGTTTCTTCTGCTGATCCTCCGGCCGTCCGCCGAGTTGTGCGACGGTCATCGCGGTCATCGCCGACTTCAGCTCGTCGGGCTTGTTCACGACGACGGAGCATGTGGCCCCCTTCTCCGCGGTCTTGTCCTGCTTCTGTGCAAGCAACGGGGACGCGGCGATCGCCGAAGCGGCGAGGGCGTGCATCATGCATGTATTCCAGCGGCTCATCTACTCGTCTCCTCAGTGGTTGCTCGTCGGCGTGCGCTTCTCCGCCGGCGAAAGTACACTCGGTGTCCCGAGCCGTTCCGCAGCCGCGAGTGCTTCCGCGGTCACATCGCGCAGCGGGCGTCCCAGGCGCGTCGCAAGACGGCGTACATCGTCGAACTCTGGCTTCGCGCGGCTCCCACCATTCGGTAGCGTGACGCGCTTGATGCGTACAGCTTCGCCCTGCACGAGCACCGTCCACTCCTCTCGCGGCAGTGCGTGACGCTCCACGGTCGAGCGCCGAATGCCGATCGAGCTGCTGTGTGCGAATAGCGCGCGCTCGACGCGGTCCGCGCCGGACTGTTCGCACAGGACCTCCACGCGCGTGCCCGGTCGCCCCTTCTTCATCAGCGTCGCGAGCAACACGACATCGAGCGCGCCCTCATCGCGCAACACATCCGCCAGCGCGCTCATCGCCTCTCCATCCATGTCGTCGATGTCCGTTGCGAGCTGTACGAGCGTCTCGACCACGATACCATCGAGCAACGCGGGCTCCGCGAGGGTGATGCGAAGCGCGTTTGCGCGATTCGCGAACTCCTTCGTCCCCGCACCGTAGCCGCTTCGCAGCGGCGTGTACGACGCAGGCGCCGGTCCGCTCGAGAGCGCGCGCACCAGCGCGGCACCCGTGGGCGTCACCAGCTCGCCGGCTCCTTCCGGACCCGGCCGAATGACGTGTCCCTCGAGCAGCTTGAGCGTCGCGGGTGCGGGCACCGGCAGGATTCCGTGCGCGGCCTTCACCGTCCCGTCGCCGACGACGATTGGCCCGCAGTACACGCGATCGACGCCGAGAAGCGCGAGCCCCCACACGGATCCAACGACGTCCAGAATCGCGTCGACGGCGCCCACCTCGTGCAGGTGCACCTTCTCCGGGCCGACGCCGTGAATCTCGCCCTCGGCCTCCGCGATCGAGGTGAACGCGGCATCGGCGCGCTCGCGTACGGCGTCAGGGACCCCCGCCGCGGCGACCATCTCGCGGATCTTCTTGATGTGGCGCCCATGCGGTTGCGGCGGGATGTCAAAGTCGACCTTCGTGCACGCGATCCCGGCGCGCAGCACTCGCTGAATGCGCACCTCGACCCCGTCGAGCGCGAGCCGCGTGGGAAGCGCGCGCAGCCATTCGGGGTCCAGCCCGACCTCGAGCAGCGCGCCGAGCATCATGTCGCCCGCAATTCCCGAGAACGGATCGATGATCGCTATTGGTGACATACAAAGAAAGCTACTCGCCGTCGCTCGGCGCCGTCCAGCCTTGTTCCGCCGGCTCTGGGGGCGCGCCTCCCGGCTCTGGTGGAAGCAGCGCAGCGAGCAGCCGCTCGGCGCTCGCCGTGCTGAAGCCGGGAAGCTGCGCGATCGCCTCCACGCCGGCATCGCGCACGCCCTGAACGCTACCGAACGCGTTGAGCAGCGCGCGCCGCTTCTCCGGACCCACTCCCCTGATCTTCAACAGCTCCGACGTCACCGTGCGCATCGAGCGCCGCTTTCGGTTGTACGTGATCGCGAACCGGTGCGCCTCGTCTCGCATCCGCTGCAGCATGCGCAGCGCCGGCGAGCGCTTGGACAAACGCAGCGACTCGCTGCGGCCCGGCATGAAGATCTCCTCGTCGCGCTTCGCGAGTGAGATCGTGGGCAGGCGCGACAGATTCATTCCCTCCAGCGCCTCACGCGCGGAGCTCAGCTGCCCCTTCCCTCCATCGACGACCACGAGATCGGGGAGCGGCTTCTGCTCCTCCACGCGGCGCGTGAAATACCGGGCGACGACTTCGCGCATGGACGCGAAATCGTCCGTGCCCTCCACAGTCGCGATCCTGAACTTTCGGTACTCGGCGCGCTTCGGTCGGCCGTTCTCGAACCACACGCACGAGGCGACCGTATCGGTGCCCTGCGATGTCGAGATGTCGAAACAGATCATCGCGCGCGGCACGCTCTGCAGGCCGAGCTCGCGCTGCAGCTCGTACACGGGATCCACCGCGCGCTCGTCCGCCTCGAAGCTCGATGTTTTCTGCTCCTCGAGCAGATGCCGCGCGTTCTGGTCGGCGAGCTCGATCAGCTGGCGGCGCGGCCCCCGCTGCGGCATCCAGATCGCGGTGTGCGGCAGCGTCTCCTCGATGAGCTCGCGGTCGGCGACCTCGAATGGAATCAGCAGCTCGCGTGCGTGCTCGGTGAGCGGGATGTACGTGCGGGCGAGATACGCCGCGAGCACGGCGTCGTCACCCTCATCCTGAATGTTCTCGACGAACTGGTGTTCGCGCGCGAGCAGCTTGCCCGAGCGAATGCGCAGCATCGTGACCACCGCGTCCTCACCATCGCGCGCGTAGCCCAGAACGTCGCGATCGCCACCCTCGACCTCGACGACGACCGTGGGCTCCTCGAGCTTCTGCAGGTGGCGCAGCGCGTCGCGCAGCTCGCCCGCCCGCTCGAAGTCCATGTTCTGCGCCGCCTCATCCATTCGCGCGCGCACGCGCTTCGTCACCTCCGCCGCGCGTCCATCGAGATACAGCAGCACCTCGTCGATCATCGCCCGGTACTCGGCCTGCGTCTGGAGCAGGATGCAGGGCGCCTTGCACCGGCCAATGTGGTAGTCGAGACACGCGCGCTCCGGCATCTCCTTCGGCATGTCGTAACGGCACGAGCGAACCGTGAAGATTCGCTTCACGACGTTGAGCGCCCGCCGCATCGCGCCGACATCGGTGTACGGCCCGAAGTACCGGCCCCCGTCGTCGATCAGCCGCCGGGTGACATAGACGCGTGGAAAGGGCTCGTTGATCGTGACCTTGATGTACGGATACGACTTGTCGTCTCGCAGCGCGATGTTGAAGCGCGGCTTGTACTCCTTGATGAGGTTGGCCTCGAGCACCAACGCGTGCGCCTCCGTGGGGAGCACGATGGTTTCGACGTCGGCAATCTGGCGGACGAGAACGCGGGTCTTCGCGGTCGCGAGCGGATCGGCGCCGAAGTAGCTCCGGACGCGCGAGCGCAGCCGTTTGGCTTTTCCCACATACAAGACCACGCCCGATGCGTCCTTGAACAGGTACACGCCGGGCGATTCCGGGAGATGCGGAAGCTTGAGCGCGATCTGCTCTGCGAGCTCGTTTGGCACGATGTAAAGATAACGGGTTACAGTGGTTGCGCGTCTCGATCTCTTGTAGGCTCTCACCCTCTCGGGCGGCCGCATGCATTGCCGGCGAGGACGGCGGTCCTACTGCTTCGGCGACCCGGGCATTCGTCGCGTGAGTCGACCGAGAATGGTACGCACCTCGGGAATGCCCAGCGCAGCGGTCACGCCAAAATACACCACGCCGTACGGCACGATCGTCAGCACTGCGAGGAGGATTGCCGGACGAGGGCCGACGAGCTCCTTCACGCCCCACGCCACGGCCGCCGCGGCCGCCGCCGAAAGCCAGAGTCGTGTGACCAGCGATGCCGGCAATCCAGTGCGCCCGATGCGCGCGTTGAGCGTGCGCCGGAGCAGTACGAACTCCACCCACCCCGCTATTCCCGCGGACGCGGTGAGCCCCGCCACGCCCCAGTGCGCGTCGATGCCGAGCAGCTTCGGGAGCGGAATCGCGAACAGGAATCCGAGTCCGCTGGTGAGCACGACACGCACGATGGCGTAGCGAAGGGGCGTGCGCGTGTCGCGCAGCGCGTAGTACGTCGACGCGTACAGTCGGCCGAGCGTCGACGCGAGCAGCCCGACGGCCGAACCGGCGAGGATGCTCCAGACGTACACGGAGTCGGCCTGCGTGAAGCGTCCCGACTTGAAGAGCGCGCCCGCCAGAATGTCGCCGAGGGCGAGGAAGGCCATCGCCGACGGGATGACCAGAAACGCGATCCGGCGCAGTCCGCCCTCCAGGCGTGACCGCAGATACTCCGCCACCTCACCCTTCTCGCCGACGGCGCTCGACATCGCGGGGAGCTCCGCCGCCGACACGCTCATGCCGAACAGGCTCACCGGCAGCATGTACAGCGCCTGCGCGTTCGTGAGCGCGGCCAGCGCGCCCGTGCCCAGCAAACTCGCGATGACGGCGTCGATGTAGCCGCTGATCTGCACGACACCACGACCGACGAACACGGGCAGGAAGTTCGAGACGACCGTGCGCACGTTGGCAGACGCGGTATCCCAAGTCACGTTGAAGTGGTGCAGCAGCGTCAGCACCGTCGGCACCTGCACGAGCAGCTGTGCCGCGCTTCCGACCACCGCGGCCCACGCGGCGACTATCGCGAGATCGAACTCCGGTACGCGCCCCCCGCGCCACACGAGCGCCGCGATGATGGCGATGTTCCAGACGATCGGCGCCGAATACGAAATCAGGAAGCGTCGGTGGCTGTTCAAAACGCCCAGACACCACGCCGAGAGCACGAGCAGCCCCGCACCAGGGAATAGAATCCGGACCAGGGTGATCGTCAGCTCGCGCTTGGCTCCTGAGAAGCCCGGAGCGATGACGGCGATGAGGAGCGGTGTCGCCGCGATGCCGAGGAGCACGAGGACAGACGTCGCGACGGCGAGGAGCGAGAGCACCGCACTCGCAACGCGCGCCGCTTCGTCCTCTTCCCCGTTCGCGCGCAGCCGCGCGTACACCGGAATGAACGAGGCGGATAGAACACCTTCGCCAAAGAGATTCTGGAGAAAGTTCGGAATGCGAAACGCGGCGTTGAACGCGTCGGCGGCATCGCTCAGTCCGAGATAACGCGCGAGAAAGTGTTGGCGCACGAGTCCCGCGAGGCGGCTGAGGAGGATGCCGGTGGCGACGAGCGTGGCGGCGCGTCCCGACCGCTCGCGAGGCGGGGGAGCGCCCGCGCTAGCGGGGGGCGGCGACCCGCTCATCCGATGCGTCGCTCGCCCGTCCCGCGAGGATCGATGCCGCGTGCTCGCTCGCGCGTGCGCGCATCTGCGCGAGTAGCGGCGCGCCGTGGCGCGCGAGCATCGGGATGAAGTTGAGCACCCGCTCCTGCGCCTTGCCCAGCGGAAATAGCGAGGTGCGCGCGATCGCGATGTCGCGCATAGTGGTGGCCTCGCGCCGCTTCGCGGCCGCCACGATGCGCCGTTCGAGTCGTTCGATGCGGTGTTGCACGTTGTGCCGGGCGCCCTCGAGCACCGCGTCGGGGACGAGCGGTGCGTTTCCGTCGGAGGAGAGCGCGGCGCGGAGTTCGTCGTTGAGAACGTCGGCGCCGGCCGCGTAGCGCGCGAGCGCGTCACGCACCTCCGGCGAGAGTCGCGCGCGCGCGAGCCGCGACTCGGCGGCGTGCGGATCGCTGAGGTCGTCCGGGGTGAGCGAGTAGCGCGCGAGCAGCCGCTGCACATGCGGCTCGATCACCATCCCCGACCACCTCGGCACGACCACCGGCACAGAAACACCGAGCTGCTGCGCAACTGCGGAGGCCTGAGCGAAGTACGCGACCTCTCCGGGGCCACCCACATACGCGACCGTGGGCAGAATGGCGCGCTCGGCGATGGGGCGCAGGATCACGTTCGGCTCGAGCTCCGCATCGTCGTTCACGGCCACCGCCTTCGCGATCGGGATGCGGCTTCGCGTACCGTTGGTGTAGCGGAACACGGTGGACAGTCCGTCCACGTGCGCGACCGCCGGCTCGAAGCCGCGGTCGCGAAGTTCCTGCTCGCGAGCAGCGAGCGCGGCGTCGATCTCGGGCGCGCGGACGAGGGCGCGGCGCAGCACATCGTGCGAGGCGCGCCGCACCGACGGATGTCCCGCGTCGAGCACGGCGATGCCCAGCGGCTCGAGGATCGTGCGCAGCAGCCGAACGAAGGCGAGCCCGATGGTCTCCCCCGGACGGTACGCAGCGCGTACGGCGTCCAACGCTGCGCGGGCGACGGCGGATCCGCTCGCGAGCTCGAGCAACCGGATGAGCGGAGCGACGTCGCCGAGCGGCGTATCGCGCATCGATCGATCGGCGACCTCGGGGGGAGGTTGTTGTAGGCGCTCGAGACTGCCGTTCAGTATGACATAACTGGCGCTCGACTCCGCAAAGTCCGCATCGTACGTCGCCGCCCAAAACACCGGCGCCGTCGGGATCCCAGTCGCGTCCTCGAGCGCGTCGGCGAGCGCGAGTGCACTCAGCGCCTTGCTCCACGTATACACGGGGCCGCCGAAGAGTCCCGGCTGCTGCCCCGTCGTCACCATCACCCCGCGCCCGTTCGCACTGCGCGCCACTCGCGCGGCCGCGGCGCCGCTTGCGCCGAGCGCGGGCTCGAGCGCAGTCGACCACGTTCGCACGCTCGCGTCGGACATCACGGCCCGAGCGCGCGCGGCCCACTCCTCGGCGCCAGCCGGCGCGTGTTCGCACCACTCGGGCGGTGTCGTACCGGCTAGCGCGGCTCGAGTGAGCGCCGGGCCGCCGAAGGGGATCGTGACGACGCGCGGCTCGGTCACGCGCGTACTCGCGCGCGCGGGGGGATGGTCGCGAGAGCGGCGCTCATTTGTGATAGGGCTCGCCGCGCACGATCGTCCCCGCGCGATACAACTGCTCGGCCAGTACGAGCCGCGCGAGCTCGTGCGGAAAGGTGAAGCGCGAGAAGGAGAGTCGCTGCGACGAGGCCGCGCGCACTGCCGGCGAGAGGCCGAGCGCGCCGCCTAGCAGAAAGGCGACATCGCGCGACGCGCGCTCGCGCTCCGCCGTCATCCATGCGGCGAGCTCGGTCGACGTGCGCGACTCGCCGTCTCCCTCGCACGCGACAATGAGCGCGCCCGCACCCGACGCTTCGAGCAGCCGCTCCCCTTCCCGCTCGCGTACGAGCTCCGGACTCGCGCCCCGCGCGGACTCCTCCCGCACCTCGCGAATCTCCAGCGGCCAGTAGTGGGCGGCGCGCGTTTCGTAGTCCTGAATCGCCGCGGCAAGCGTCTGCGCGCGCGGCTTCCCCACCGCGACGATCCGGAATTTCACCCGGCGACGTCACGCATCACGCGCAGACGCACCGCGCGCGCGGAGGCTCACGCATCGTAGTCTCACGTTCCGTAGTCTCACGCCCCGTAGTCACGCATAGATCCCGCGCAGCCGGTGCACTGTCGCCACGCGCGAGATGGACAGCATGTAGGCCGCCGTGCGCATGTTCACCTTGTGGCGCTTCGAGAGCTCGAGCACGGCTTCGAAGCTGCGCTCCATGATCTGGCCGAGCCGCTGATTCACGACCTCCTCGGTCCAGAAGTAGCCGCCGCGGTCTTGCACCCACTCGAAGTACGAGACCGTCACGCCCCCCGCGTTCGCGAGGATATCGGGAATGACGAAGATCCCCTTCTCCTCGAGAATCGCATCCGCCGGCGCCGTGGTCGGACCGTTCGCGCCCTCGCAGATGATGCGCGCGCGAATGCTCGCCGCGTTCTTGCGCGTGATCACGTTCTCGAGCGCCGCGGGCACGAGCACATCCACATCGAGGGTGAGGAGCTCGTCATTCGTCAGGCGCTCGCCGCCGTCGAAGCCGTCGAGCGACTTGTTTTTTTTCACGTGCTGGATCGCCTTCTCGACATCGATGCCGTGCGCGTCGTATACGGCGCCGGCGCGATCGCCGATGGCGACGATGCGGCATCCCTCCTTGCGCAGGAGATCCGCGGTGACGGAGCCGACGTTACCGAAGCCCTGTACCGCCACGGTCGCGCCGGCGACGGACATGCCCAGGTGCGCGAGGGCGGCGCGCGTGACCATCATGCATCCGCGTCCGGTCGCTTCGCGCCGGCCGAGCGAGCCGCCCATCTCGACCGGCTTGCCGGTGACGACGGAGGTGACCGTGTGTCGCGCGTGCATCGAGTAGGTGTCCATCACCCACGCCATCACGCGCTCGTTCGTGTTGACGTCGGGGGCCGGCACGTCGGAGTCGGGACCGAGGATGCCGATGATCCCGGCCGTGTAGCGTCGCGTCAGCCGCTCGAGCTCGCCCACGCTCAGCTTCGTCGGATCGCAGATCACTCCGCCCTTCGATCCGCCAAAGGGAATGTCGACCACCGCGCACTTCCACGTCATCCACGCCGCGAGCGCCTTCACCTCGTCGATGGTGACGTTGAGATCGAACCGTATGCCTCCCTTCGCCGGACCACGCGACGTGTTGTGGAGCACGCGGTAGCCGGTGAACACCTCGATCTCACCGTTGTCGAGCAGCACCGGAATCGAGACGATGAGCTGCTTCTCGGGGCTTCGAAGGATCTTGTACAAACCGGGCTCGAGGTCCAGCAGCTCGGCAGCCCGGTCGAATCGCGACATCATGTCCTCGAACGGATTGTCCTCGTTGAGGAACGTATCCTTGTCCGGGCCGATCATCTTCTGGGTCGTGAGACGAAAGTCAGCGGTCATAGACGATTGGGTTACCGTAGACCCGGGAGGGTCAGAGTTGGCGGAGTCGTGCATTGATCGCGAGGTCGAGGATGGCTTCGATCGCGTCCCCTCTCTCCTCGACGATTACGGCTTGGGAAACATAGCCAATGGCCACCGCTTCGCGAGGCCACAGAGGGAGGAGCTTGACGGCGTCCTTCAGCGTGCAGAGAGCGATTTCATCGGTACCGACCGAGCGCGCGAGCGACACGGCGTCGGCGGCCGTGAACGGATGATGATCCGGAAACGCGCGCATGCGCACGGTAGCGCCGGCCTGCGCGAGCTGCTCGCCGAATGCGGCGCCGTTGCCCACGCCCGCGATGGCGAGCACGCGGCGGCCGGCAAGCGAGTCGAGCGGAGCGGGTGGGCTGTTCTCGACGAACACCTGATCGAGAGCGAGATGCACGATCGCCGTGCGCACGCCCGCAGCGACGAGGTTCACGCGCACGATGACCTCGCGCGCGCGCGCGAGCGGCACGGCCTTTCGCGTCACGATCACCAGCGATGCGCGGCGGAGCGCGGAGAAGGGCTCCCGATACGGTCCGGTTGGAAGCATGCGCTCCGAAACGTCGGGCGCGTCCGCGCTCACGAGTACGACGTCGGCCACGCGCGCGACACTCCGATGCTGGAATGCATCGTCGAGCACCGCGACATCGGCTCCGGACGCCGCAGCGCGCTCGATCGCCTCGAGGCGATTCGCGTTGACGACGATGGGAATTGATGGCGTGAGTCGTCCGTGCACGAGCGGCTCATCGTCCCCGTAGCCGCGCAGGACGATCGCCGGGCGAGCGCCGCGTGATTGCAGTTGCGTCGCGAGCCACGAGGACACGGGGGGCTTCCCCGTTCCTCCCACGGTAATGTTGCCCACGGCGAGCGCGGGCAGGCGCGGGACGCGTACGGGGATCATCCGGCGATCGAACATCGCATTGCGCAGCCGCACGACGAGCGCGAACGACGCGGAAAGCGGCGAGAGCAATGCGCGCGCGATGCGCGCGCCGGCGGACGGGCTCCACCAGAGCCACTCGGGCAGCGTTCGCTCAGCCACCGGCCGCTCGCGGCAACTCGCGCATCAATTCCTGGAATCTGGGGGCCTGGCTCGCCGCCTCGCGCAGCGTGGCCGCGAGTACCGGCACGGGCTCTCCCACGTAGATCGTGACGCGGGCGAATGGCTTCGGGATGATGAAGCGATCCCAGCTCCGGAGGCGCCACGCGCGATCCGCGACGGCGCGCAGAAGTACGATCGGCGCACCCGACCGCTGCGCCGCGATCAGCGCACCGGGCGCGAAGCTCTCCGCAGGTCCGCGCGGCCCGTCCGGCGTGACGGCGACGTGCGCCCCGCCCTCCACCTCGCGCGCGAGCGCCAGCAGCGCGCGCTCCGCGCCGCGGCGCGACGAGCCGCGAATGGTACGATAGCCCATGGACTCCGCCGCACGCGCGGCGATCTCTCCGTCCCCGTGCTCGCTGATGAGGACCACTATCCCGAGCTCGCGGAAATTCCACATGTGGCAGAGCAGCTCGCAGTGCCAGAGGCAGAAGATCACGGGGCGCTCGTGCTGGCGAACGATGTCGATGTTCCCGTGCCGCACTTCGCGCACGCGCCAGGTGCGCGCGAGCACGCGCAGGCCGATGCCGGCAATTGCCGACGCCCACTGCGCGCGACGCTCTCGCTTGCGTGCGCGTGAAGCGTGGTCGCTCATGCGAGCATCTCGAGCGCGATGCGCGCCACGCGCTCCGCCGCGCCGGGCTCGCCGAGCGCGGTACGGACCTCGGCGAGGTCGCCGAGCATCCGGGCGCGCTCGCTCGACCCGTGCGCGAGCAGCGGCTCGAGCGCGTTCGCCATCGCGATGGGCTGCATCTCGTGTTGGATGAACTCGGGGGCGACGGAACGATCGACGACGAGATTCACGAGCCCGATGTACGAAATGCCGTGTATGAGCCGGCGCGCGATCTCGTAGTTCAGCCTGCCCACGCGGTAGGCGACGATGAGCGGCGTGCCCGCGATCGCGGCTTCGAGCGTCGACGTCCCGCTCTTCACGAGTGCCGCATCGGCCGCGCGCCACACAGCGTACGAATCGCCGTGTACGAGCTGGTACGGCACGCGCTCCGCGTCGATCTGCATGTTTGGCGCGACGCCGACGATGATGCGCAAGCCGGCCACGCGGCGCTCCAGCTCGCGCGCGGTGGCGGTGAAGGTGCCGAGATGATGCGCGAGCTCGCCGCGGCGGCTCCCGGGAAAGAGCGCGAGAACCGGAACGTCATCCGGTATTCCGAGCCGCGCGCGCGCCTCGCTGCGCGACGGCAGATCGCGCGCGTCGTCGAGCAGCGGATTGCCAACGTAGGAAGCGGCGATCCCGTGCCTCTTCAGATACGGCTCTTCGAACGGAAGGATGACCGCGGCACGCGTGATCGAGCGGCGCATCGTCTTCAACCGCCCCGCGCGCCACGCCCACACTTTCGGCGTAATGAAGTAGAGCACCGGCACACCTGCCGCGCGTGCCGCCGCCGCAACGCGCAGGTTGAAGCCGGGATAGTCAACGAGGATGACGAG
>DATHJR010000592.1:0-5565 GCA_035286525.1 Gemmatimonadaceae bacterium
TTCGGTTGATGGTGGACTCGACCGGCGCCGCGAGCATTCAATTTCTCGACACGTTGGGCCATGTCACGCGGATCATCGCCGGTCTGGACACCCTTGGGGGGACATCGCGATGAACAAGCGCGTGCGTCGACTTGTATTCACTGCTGCCGCGCTGGCGGCCGCAATTCTTTCTGCGAACGCGGTGGCCGCAGCGCAAGGGGAGCGGTTCAACGTCTCCATCGCAGCGGCGACGCATCCCGGCCCGGTCACCGGACGCCTGGTGATCATCGTGTCCAAGCAGCCCACGCCGGAGCCGCGCCTGTCGCTCTCGCACCTTGGCCCGGCGGTCTTCGCGATCGACCTGGATCAGCTCGCGCCGGGTCGTGATGCGATCGTCGACAGCAGCGCGCTCGGATATCCGATGTCGTTGTCCGCACTTCCCGCGGGCGACTACTTCGTTCAGGCGGTGGTGAACGTCTACGAGCAGGTGCACCGCTCGGATGGCCACACCATCTGGGTGCACATGAACGATGGCACGATCGAGTTCTTCAATTTTGCGGCGGGCAATCTCTACAGCGATGCTCAGAAGGTCCACGTCGGAGACGGTGGCACGGTGCACCTCACCGTCAACCATGTAATTCCCGTCGCGAAGCGACCTGGCGATACGGAGTGGCTCAAGCACGTCCGGATCCAGAGCCAGATGCTCACCAAATTCTGGGGACGACCAGTGTTCGTGAACGCGACGGTCCTGTTGCCCAAGGGCTACGCGAGCCATCCGAGCACGTACTACCCGAGCCTCTATCCGCTGGGCCACGCCCCCCAACCATTCGGGTTCGACCCCGACTCGGCATCCGGGGGCGGGAGCAACACCATCCAGATGCGCCAAGGCGCGAGGATCGGCGCAAACTCTGGACTGGAAAGCGGCTACGACTTCTACAAGTCGTGGACATCGGATGGATTCCCACGCGTCATCGCAATCACCCTCGAGCAGCAAACACCGTACTTCCCCGATTCCTACTCGGTGAACTCGGTGAACAACGGGCCGTATGGTGATGCCATCGTGCAGGAGGTGATTCCGTACCTCGAGCAGCACTTTCGCATCATTCGCCAACCGTATGCGCGGCAGCTCGAGGGCGCATCCACCAGCGGATGGCAAACGCTCGCAATGCAGCTCCAACATCCCGATTTCTTCGGAGGCGCGTGGGTGCTGCAACCCGATCCAATCGACTTTCGGCGCTATCAGCTGACCAACATCTACGATGACAGCAACGCGTTCTCGCTGCCGGCAGGGCAGTTCGTTTCAGCCGAGCGCCCCTTCCAGCGGACTGTGGAAGGTCAGGTGATGATGACCAACCGCCAGCTCAGTCGCTTCGAGGCCGTGCTCGGAAGTCACGGACGCTCCGGCTTTCAACTCGAGGCGTGGGAGGCCATCTACGGTCCGATCGGTTCGGATGGCTATCCCGTTCCGCTGTGGGACAAGGCGACGGGGAAAATCGATCACACCGTGGCCGATTACATGCGCGACCATGGCTACGATCTGCGCGCGTATGCGCAGAAAAATTGGTCTACGCTGGGCCCGAAGCTCGCCGGCAAGCTGCACTTCTTCGCCGGTGACATGGACAATTTCTACTTGAACCTGGCCGTCTACGACTTCGAGGCCTTCGTGGACAGCACGTCCAATCCGCACTCCGACGCCGACTTCACCTATGGGCGTCCCATGAAGGGACACGGCTGGCACTCCTTCACCTGGGCGGAGATGGTGCAGAAGATGGCCGCGGCGATCAAGCGCTCGGCACCCTCAGGCGAGGCGACGAGCAGCTGGAACTATTGACGCGTGGGCCGCACTATCAGCCCGCGCCACAGCTGCTCGGTCGCAACTCCCGACATTGCAGACGAAATGTCCTCTACGTCTGCATGACCGAGTGCGCGGCAGAATCACCATCGCGCGCGACCCCGCCGTCGCTCCCCGAGGCCACGGCTCGTCCCCATTTGCTGCAACAATATTTGTCTTCTCTCACATGTGTGATTTATAAGCGAGATACGCGCGGAATTCTGCAAGCGTCGCGTCCGCTTAAAGACGTGTCGCTGCTAGATTTCATCGATGGGACAGTACAAACATCACGTATTCGTGTGCACGTCGGGCGGTACGTGTCCGGGGCAGGGAAGCGATCTCGTTTTTGCCGCACTCAAGAAAGGCGCAGCGGCCGCCGGACTACAGAATGTCGTGCGCATCAATCACTCAGGATGCATGGCACAGTGTGGCAACGGGCCGATGGTGGCCGTATATCCGGAAGCAGTATGGTATTCACACGTCGATGTGGCCGGTGCAGAACAGATTCTGCGCGAACACCTCATCGCCGGACAGGTGGTCGAGCAATATCGCTACGTCGCACCACCTGGTGACAACAAGCTCCCCAAATGAAGCAGGGCATAGCAGCATGACATTCGACAAGCACGACGAGGGAACGCGCGAGGGCACGCGCTCGGAGGTGCAGCAATCGTTCGCGGCGCTGCGCTCGCTCGAGGAAAATGGTGTAGACGTCACTGGCTCGGAGTCCGCAACCGAGCTCTCGATAATGCAGTCCGCTGTCGACGCCTTTCGTCGCGCCGCCGAGGCACTCGCCGGCCGCGAACCATCGTCGCTGCACATCTCCCCGGATGATCTGTGCCGCCACCTCGTGCCTCCCCGCGCCGCGGACGAAACGCCACGGCAGTACGTGGAGCGCGTGAACCGAATGACGCAGCGCTTCCGCTCGCTCGCGCAGGGCCCCGGCCGCGATCGCCCTCGCTAAGCTCGCGCACTAGCCCGCTCGCTTGCGGCGTTGCGCGCGCTTGAAGTCACTTCGCTCGAGCTGCTCCCTCACCGTTCGCAAGTGACGCGGCCACACCGCGGTGGCTAGCGCGAAGAAGTGTTTGCGCGCCGTCGGTTCCGCGGACAGAAAATCGGCGAGCTTGCGATGCCCCTTCAGCGTGTTGCAGCCCCTGCACGCCGTCACTAAGTTCCCACCGGATCGGTCGCCTCCGCGCACGCGAGGCTGCACGTGATCGACCGACAGCTCCTCCGCCGGGAATATTTCCCCACAGTAGACGCAGCGATACCCGTCGCGCGCGAAGATCTGGTCTCGAGTCATGTCTGGTCCAATTAATCCACGTCGTGCGCTAATGGGAGCGGCGAAGCGGTACTTTCTCGAGCAGAGCGAAGCCGCGCTCCACGCCACTTCGAACGATGATCCGCCGCGCCTCACCCTCCGAGCCCTCGGGAAGATTGCCATGTCGCGCAGCCGCGAACGCATCCTCAACAATCTGGACGAGATGTACCGCGAGAGCTTCGAGCGCGCCAAGTCGACCGAGGACAGCTCGGCGATGGCCACGCTCGATTTCGCCTACCGCCGCGAGCAGCTCTACTTCGAGATCCTGCTCGACATCCGTGATGCGATGGAGCGGCGTTAGCGAAACATGGTGGAATCCAGCCGTTTTGCGCGCACGCTCGTACAGATGATCTCCGCGTTCACACTCGCCGCCTGTTCCGGTGCAACGCGCGCTCCCGTCACCCTTGCCGTGGTGAACGCGCGCATCTGGACGGGCGATGCGAAGCGCCCGTGGGCCGAGGCGATCGCGGCGCGCGGAGACCGCATCGCCGCCGTGGGATCGAGCGCCGAAATCCGGAAGTTGGCGGGCGCGGATGCCAAGGTCATCGATGCGCACGGGCAGATGCTCGTCCCGGGCTTCATCGACAGCCACGTGCACATCATCAGCGCGGGCCGCGGACTCTCGATGGTGAAATTGCGCGATGCGTCGACGCCCGCGGAGTTCATCGCACGCATCGGGGCGTTCGCGAAGACTCTGCCCAAGGGTGCCTGGATCACCGATGGCGATTGGGATCACACGCTGTGGGGCGGTGAGCTTCCCACGCGCCACTGGATCGATTCCGTCTCGCCCGACAATCCGGTGTGGGTGAGCCGCCTCGACGGACACATGGGGCTCGCCAATTCCCTCGCGCTCGCCGCCGCGAAAATCACCAAGTCCACTCCCGAAGTCAACGGCGGCGTGATCGTTCGCGACAAGTCGGGTGAGCCCACGGGGCTGCTCAAGGACAACGCGCAGGGGCTGGTCGACGATGTCACGCCGGATCCGCCGCCCGCCATCGCCGACCGCGCATTCGATGCCGCGATGCACTATCTGGCCGAGCGCGGCGTGACGTCGGCGCAGAACATGGGCACCTGGTACGACCTGTCGATCTTCGAGCGCGCGCATCGCGACGGGCGAATGATCACCCGCATGTACGCGGTGGTGCCCCTCGCATCGTGGCAGCAGCTGCGCGACACGGTTGCGGCGCGCGGCCACGGCGATGAGTGGGTGCGCATTGGAGGGCTCAAGGGATTTGTCGACGGATCGCTCGGCTCGCACACCGCGGCGATGCTCCGGCCGTTCGACGACGCGCCGAAGGACAGCGGGCTCCTCGTCACATCGCCGGAGAGCCTCTACGCGCGCACGTCAGGCGCGGACAAGGCGGGGCTGCACGTGATGGTGCACGCGATCGGCGATCGTGCGATCCGCATCCAGCTCGACAACTATGCCCGCGTCGAAAAGGAAAACGGGCCCCGCGACCGCCGCTTCCGCATCGAGCACGCCCAGCACATCGCGCCGCCCGACATTCCGCGCTTCGGCACGCTCGGCGTCATTGCGAGCATGCAGCCGTATCACGAGATGGACGACGGTCGCTGGGCCGAGCCGATCATCGGCCACGAGCGCTCGAAGACGACGTACGCGTTCAAGTCGATTCTCGATTCCGGCGCGCGTCTGGCGTTCGGGAGCGACTGGTCCGTCGCGCCGGCGACGCCGATCGAGGGAATCTACGGCGCCGTCACGCGCGAGACGCTCGACGGAAAGCATCCCGGCGGGTGGATCCCCGAGCAGAAGATCTCCGTCGAGGACGCGCTGCGTGCCTACACGAGCGGCGCCGCCTACGCCTCGTTCGAGGAGCAGATCAAGGGAACGCTCGAGAATGGCAAGCTCGCGGACTTCGTGCTCATCGATCGCGATCTCACCCGCATTGCTCCCGACTCGATCCGCAGCGCCCACATCATGAAGACAATCGTGGGCGGCCGCGTGGTCTACGAACGTCCGGACTCGATGGCGAGCGTTTCCAGGTAGTCGCGGGGCGCGACGCTAGAAGCGCATCAGGTCGAGATACGCCCGCTTGAAGTCGTCCACCTGGGGCAAAATCGCGTCCTCGAGCGCCGGCGCGTAACCGACGAACGTGTCCGTACTCGCCACCCGCTTCACCGGCGCGTCGAGCCAGGCGAAGCACTCGTCGGCGATCGCCGCCGCGATCTCCGCGCCGTAGCCCCATGACATCGAGTCCTCGTAGCCGACGACCACGCGGTTCGTCTTCCGCACGCTCGCGAACACTGTCTCGCGATCCCACGGGCTCAACGTCCGCAAGTCGATGACCTCGACGTCCACGCCCTGTTCGGCCGCGTGGTTCGCGGCGATCAGCGCGCGCTGGACCGTCGCGCCATACGTGACGACCGTGATGTCCGTTCCCTCGCGCACCACCTTCGCCTTGCCGAACGGGATCATGAA
>DATHJR010000593.1:0-5635 GCA_035286525.1 Gemmatimonadaceae bacterium
CGGCGAGCTTCAGGAAGGAGAAGCGAGCGACCACCGCCTAGGGGTCGTAGGGCCGGCGACCGGACGCGTGCCGCGCATGTCACGGGGAGCTATATTCCCGACGACGAAACCAGAGAATCCAACGGGCCACTTTGGAGCCTTGCATGTACTCGACGCGGAGTCGCAACTTCATTCGCACGTGCGTAGCCTCGATGCTGATCGTAGTCGCCGGTACGCTTCAGGCGCAAACGATCACGGGAGCCGTGCGGGACTCGTCGGGCGCAGTCCCAGGCGTGACAGTGCGCCTGCTCGAGCTCGCGCGAATCGTGCGCACAGGCTCGAGCGGGCGATTCACGTTCACCGATGTGCCGAAGGGCACGTATCGCATCTTCGCCGCGGTGCAGGGATTCGCGGCGGTGACGGACACGGTGCACGTTACCGGCGATGTCACGACGGTCTCGATCATGCTGCGCGAATCACCGATGCGTCTCGAGGATGTGGTGGTGTCTGCGGCGCCCGACGCGGGACTCGTGTCGCAGCAGTATCAATCGACGGCAACCAAGTCCCGGGCGGAGCTTCTCCAGAGCCCCGGTACGACCTTCGCCGAAAAGATGTCGGACCTGCCGGGCGTCGCAGTGCGCGGACTCGGCTCTGCGCCCGATCGTCCGATTCTGCGCGGCCTCGGCGACAACGAGGTGCTCGTGCTCGAGAATGGACTCCGCATGGGTGATCTCGCGACGTTCGATCCCGCTCACGCGACGCCGATCGATGCGCTGTCGATCGCGCGAGTGGAGGTCGTGCGTGGACCCGCGACGATTCTCTACGGCCCGAGCACGATCGGGGGCATCGTGAACGTGATCACCGACATCGTGCCGGAACTTTCGGATCGCAGATTGTCCGGGACGGCGGTTGCAGAAGGGAGCACGGGTGCTGACCAGGTGTCCGGCTACTTCAACAACGTGTTCGGCAACGACCATCAGGCGTTCAAGGTTTCGGCCGGCGGTGTGCACGGAAGCGACATTCGGATTCCGAGCCGCACGTATGTCGATCCCGGCGCGGGAGCGGAGTTCGCTCTCGATCGCGCGCCGCAGTCGTTCGATCACAACTGGGAAGCGGGCGCCGGCTATACGTATCAGTCGTCGTTCGGGTCGATCGGCATTGGCGGCAAGCACTTCTCCACGAACTACGGCATCACCGGCGATCCGCCGAACCCGGATTTCGAAACGATTCCCCCCACCACCTCGCGCATCGAGCAGGGGCGCAACACGCTCGAGCTCCGCAGCCTGTTCAACGTGGGGAGCAAGGTGCTCGATCAATTGCGGGTGACAGCCGCCTACAACTACTACACGCAATCGGAATTTCCAACGGCGCAGGATGAGACCGGGGTCTCCGATCCGCAGGCGAATCACTTCCGCAAACAGACGACGAACGCCGTCGTGCAATTTCTCCAACAGCCGTGGGGACGACTGCACGGGACGCTCGGATTGTGGACCAACATCGAGAATCTCAACATCGCGGGCGATCAACCCCTCGGACCGAATTCGACGACGACGGGGTTGGCCGCGTATGGCTACGAGGAGCTCGTCGTCACGCCGAGCACGCGGCTGCAGGCAGGCTTGCGCTACGACTACAACAAGATCCAGACGCACCCGTATGGGGGATCGACGGATTCGGTGTTTCAGACGCTCGACGAGTCGCGTCTCTCGAACTCCGTAACCGCATCGCTCGGCGCGGTCCATAATTTCGACGCGCACATCACCGGATCGTTCAGCGCGGCGCGGTCCTTCCGCGCGCCGACTGTGCAGGAGCTCTTCGCCAACGGGCTCGATGCCGCGAGCGGCACGTACTCTGTGGGTACAGCGACGCTCAAGCCCGAGACCGGCTACGGTGTGGACGCTTCACTTCGCGGCACGTACTCTCAGGTGGCGTTCGAGCTTTCGCCATTTGTGAACTACATCAACGACTATATCTACGGCTTCCTGCGCGGCGACACGATCCAGGATTTCCCGGTGCGGCAGTTCGCGCCCACGAACGCGCGCCTGTTCGGCTTCGAGGCGGGCGTCACCGTGCAACCGCTGCAGACGCTCGCCCTTCGGGCGCAGGCGGACTACGTGAATGCGCAGGACACGCGACTGAACCAGCCGCTGCCGTTCATTCCGCCGCTTCGCGGGCTGCTGCGTGCGACGTATCAGAAGCAGCGCTTCATGGGCATGATCGAGGAGCGCATGGCCGCCCGGCAGACGCGGCTCGGCGACGGCGATACGCCGACGCCGGGATACGCGATCACCAATGTGGGAGTCGGTGTGCGCATCCCATATGGTGAGCTCGTGCACGTCATCCGCCTGTCGGTCGACAACGCGTTCGATCAGGTCTACCGCGACAATCTGTCTGTGGTGAAGGACTTCATTCCGCAGCCTGGCAGGGCAGTGCGACTCGGATACGAGATGTCCTACTGAACAGGGCGATTCTGTGCTAAATGACGAGCCGCGAGTGAGAGAGCGGCTTCGATGCCGCCGCGCCCTGTCATCAGCGTAGCCCCACCAATCCCTTCACGGATTCCCGCAACTTCGAGGGGTCGAACCCGACGCCGTGCCGGAAGACCGTCTCGACGTTGCGGATGTCGGCGGGGTTCCGAACCGGATCGCCCTTGAGCACGACGAGGTCTGCATCCATGCCCGCCTTGACCGTCCCGACGTGCTTCTCGAAGCCGAGTATTCTGGCGCCGTTCGAGGTCATGATCTGGATGGCTTGTTCCGGCAGAAATCCCGCTTCGATCAGGAGCTCGTAGTTGCGCTGATCACCGTAACCAGCGATGGCGCTCACACAGCACGGATCGGAGCCGGCGCCCAGCAGCCCGCCCGCCTTCACGAAATCGCGTTCGAACTGCATCGCCTTGTGAAGCTTGAGCCGCGCGATCGAATCGCTCGCCGTCTTGCCACTCGCATAGTACGCCGCTATCTGATCGGATGCCGCCGGGTATAGCGCCTCCAGCACCCGCGGATCGGCCGGCACCCGGCTCGAGGCCCCGAGCTCGAACACATCCAGTGTCGACGTCATGCCGACGTGATGCTGGACCATCGAATGAATTGTCTTCTGCACGTCGGGGCTCTCGACGTCGAGATTGCCGAACATCACCGAGTCCGGCACGACCGGACACACGTCGGGTTGCTTGTCGGGATAAAACTCGGTGTCCGTGAGAAGACCGTGCTCCAGCTGGTCAATGCCCAGGTCGACGGCTTCGCGAAAGCCGACGGAGCACAGATGCGCCGTCACCTTGATTCCGTCCTTGTGCGCCTCCTGAATCGCGGCGCCGAGCTCCGCACGCGTGACCTGTGTATATGCCTTGAACCACGTCACTCCCTCATCGGCCCAGTATTTCACCATGCGACGAGCGTCGTCCGGACCGGAGAGTGGATGCATCGCGGCAGGTCCCGGCCCCGGTCCCTGCAGATACGGACCCGTGGGAACGATGGTTGGCCCCGCGATTTCCATCGAATCGGTTTTGCGCTTGAGATTGAGCTCCTGATATGCATCGACGCTCCCCGTCGTGCGGATTGTCGTCACGCCTGCAGAAAGGAAGAGCCTCGGATAGCTCGCTCCCATGAACTTCATGCCGCCGTAGTACATGTGATCGTGCAGGCCTATGATTCCGGGAATCACGGTCTTCCCGCTCGCATCGATCACCTGCGCTCCCGCGGGAACGGTCAGGCGCGAGCTGCTGCCGACCGCCGCGATCTTGTCTCCGCGGATGACGATCGTCTGATCGTCCATCGCCGGTGTGCCCGTTCCATCCACGAGTCTGGCGTGCGTAATCACGACGACAGGAGCGTTGACCTTGACGTATTGCGCCACTTCGGGATTCAAGACGCGAGTCTGGGCGCCGATCGGAGCTGTGGTCGCGGCGACCAGCGACGCCACCATGGTGATCGGGGCGAGAGACATCATTCTCCACATCACGACTGATTCTCCTGATCGGAAGTTGTCGCCGACTGCGCGATGAAGTGTTCGAGTTTCAAAACTTTGCAGGTGTCTGTTGTTTGCGCCGGCTTACCGTGAACACGGTCATCATCCCCGCGCTCAGATGCTCGGCGACGTGACAGTGCAACATCCAGCGGCCGGGGTTCGACATGTCGACAAGGAGATCGACCGTCTCGCCCGCTGGTATGACCGCCGTGTCCTTCCAGCCCAAATTCGTGTTCGGCACTCCGTCGCGACTGAGCACGAGAAAACGCTGGCCGTGCAGATGAATTGGATGCTGCATCGCGTGACTCGATGCGGGATTGTTGAACAGCCGGAGTTTCACGACGTCGCCCTGCGTGAAATGCCAGTCGATGTCCATGTTTTCCTTTCCCGTCGCGGGATCGCGGAGAATCCATCGCACCTGTCGCCCGGTGACCAGCCAATTCATCATCGGCATCCCGTCGTTCCACTCGACGGCGGCGTTGATGCCCAGCAGCATGTTGGAGACAGCACTCGGAAGCTCGCGCGCCACAAACGTCAGCACCAGCGAATGGTCCACCGGCTTTGCGAAGTATTTGCGAAACGGCGCCAGATCGCTCTCGACGTCCTTGTTGGCGTGAAGTCGCTCGAACTCTCGATCCGAACGCGGGATCTTATTCCGCGCCGTCACACTCACCACGCCCAGCGTGTCGGCCTCGGCCGAGTAGGTGCCCGCGATGTGCGCGAGCGCCTGCACGCGATTCACCATCGCGTGCCGACCCTCATGGCCGAACTTCACGTCGACGACGTAGCGCTCCGCCGGAGCAATCGGGACGCTCTGTACCCACTCCTCGCGTTCGAACTTGCCCAGATCGCTCGCGATCACCTTCATCCGTGCATCGCCGAACGAGAGGTTGTACATGCGGGCATTCGACGCGTTGGTCAGAAGGAATCGTACGACGTCGTCGCGATCGACATCGAGCGTGTAGCGAGGCGCTCCGTTGATTAGAAAGAGGTTGCCGAACCGGCCCATGAGTGCGTGTGTTGGCGCCTCGGTACCGTACGGCACGAGCCCGGCATCGTTCATGGAAATGTCGCCGAGCGCCAGGACCTCCTCGCGACTCACCGCATCGCCATAGTAGTTCGCGCTCGGCGAGCGAACTAGGATGTTGCCGTACAGACCGAGGTCCTGTTGAATGTCCTCGCGCACGTGTGGGTGATACCAGTAGATCCCGGCATCGGGAAAGTGGACGGTGTACGCGAAGCTGCCGCCGGGCGGAACGGCCTGCTGTGTGACTCCGACGGTGCCGTCGAAGCGGTTATCAAGGCGCACCCCGTGCCAATGCACGGAGCTCGGCTCATCCAACGCATTGTGATACTGCACGACGATGGTGGCGCCCTGTTGCACCTCGAGGAGCGGCCCGGGATACTGGCCATTGAAGCCATACATCGTGAACATGTTGCCGTCGATGGTGCGCATGACCTTACCCGCGGTCAGCACGAGCGTATCTCCGTTTGCGAGCCGCACGAGCTCGCGGGGGCGGGCGAGCGGCACGCGTGCGGCCGCTGCGGAGGGAAGGATTGGCGTGACCGGCGGAGTGAGACCGCTCATCCCGGGCATCTGTGGCGCCCGTGGCATCCGCGGCGACATTGGCGGCATCGACCAGAGCAGCGCCGCTTCCCGCCTCTGCACACGCTGCGCCGTATCCCGCTCTCG
>DATHJR010000594.1:0-6453 GCA_035286525.1 Gemmatimonadaceae bacterium
ATCCACGCCGAATCGGGGGCCAGCACATGGAGTCTCACGCCATCCACCACCAGCGAATCGCCGGGATGCACGCGCCGCCACGCGACGTGCTGGTCGCGCGCCGCGATCAGTGAGGCGCGGTACGGCGGGCTCGTACCCGCGTACGCGCCATCCCAATACGCGGTTGGGTGCAGCCCCGCGATCACGCTCGCGCCTCCACCAACATGATCCGCGTGCGGATGCGAGAGCACGAAGAGCACGACGTCGCCGCCACGTCGCCGCAGATACGGAATGACCGTGGCGCGTCCGGCGTCGCCGCCGGTCCAGTCACGCCCGGCATCGAAGAGGAGCCAACGGCCCGCCGGCGTGCGCAGTGCGATCGCATCCCCCTGCCCGACGTCGATCACGTGCAGCTCCATGCCACCCGCGCGCGCGGGCCAGAGCGGTTGCCACGCGGCGATGGTGAGCGACGCGAGCGCGAGTGCCACAGCGCGCGCCGGCGCGCGGCTGACGCACGCCACCAGCAGCGCGATGCTCGCGGCGCCCGCGAGGATCGCCGTGGGAAGCGTGGGCGCGACGGTGAGCGCGGCGTAGGGAACGCTCGCGCCTGCGGTGGCGATCGTATCCAGCGCGTACAGCAGCGGATGACAGGCGTCAGCGAGCAGCATGCCGAGGACGCGAATCGGCGAGATCGCGACGGCGAGAAAGAGCGCTGGCTGCAGTACCGCGACGACGGGCGTGGCCAGGATGTTCGTGATCGGTGCCACGAGGCTGATTCGGCCGAAGGTCCACGCGACGAGCGGCGCACTCGCGGCGCACGCGACCAGCGACGTCAGGAGCGTTCGCGCAAGCGATCCGCGCGCACCCGTCCACGCGGCGGGAATGATCCGCTTGCCGAGCGCGCCGCTCGCGACGAGTGCCGCCATGCCGAGGACGCTCAGCTGGAAGCCGAGGTCGAGCACGGTCGCGGGCACGGCCAGCGGCGCGGCGGCGCCCAGCGCGAGCGCGGCCCACGGCGACGTCGGTCGCTGGAGCAGCCTGCACAGCGACCGCACGCCGAGCATCACCCCGGAGCGCACCGCCGGCGCGGGCAGACCGATCACCGCGATGTAGGCCGCGGTGATCGCGAGAGTGGCGATGCTCGCCGTGGACGGCCGCAGCCGCGCCATGCGGCAGATGAGCTCCACCGCCATCGCGATGATCGCGACGTGCAGCCCAGAGATCGAGAGCATGTGCACGATCCCCGAGACCGCGAATCGGTCGCGCACCGCGGGATCGACCGCGCGCTCGTCGGCGATGAGGAGTGCGCGCACGAGCGGCGCATCGCGGCGAAAGAGCGTGTCGATGCGCGCGCCGATTGCCGCGCGCGCGACGAGGAGCGGATCGGGCGCGCCCGCGCCCGAGATTCGGGCGTGCGCGATCTTGAGTCCGCGTGCGGTGACGAAGACGCTCCCGGCGATCGACACCTGCTCGCCTGCGGCTGCGCGACCGCGCTCCACGGACATGGACGCCGGCATGGCGCAGCCGGGCCAGCGCACCTGCGCCCGCACGTACGCGCCAGGCGCCGCGGCATCCTCGAGCTGCGCGCTCCAGCTGCCGCGATGCGGCGCATCGGCGCGACAGCGCGCGTCGTGTGCCGCCTCGTACATCGCGACGCTCGCGCCGGCGACGAACAGCGCGCCGAGCGCCGCATGCGTGCCCTGGCGTTTGAGCGCAGCCAGCGTGGCGAACCCCGCCCCGCCCAGAACCGCGGCCGCAGGCTGTCCGAGAAATCCCGCCACGAGACCCGCGGCATACGCGAGCACGGCGAACGCGATGAGAGGCACCGCTCACCATGCGACCCCGCGCAACGACGCGCCGCATCCACGCGGCGCGGCTGCAACCGCGCTAGTGCGGCGGGTGTCTCGGGTTCGCGGCCACGCGCTGCATGCCGTCGAGCACGACCACCGCGAGCTGTGCCCGTGTCTGATCCTTCTGCAGATCGAGCGCGATGAGCGCCATGCCCGTATCCGTGCCGCCGCTGTATCGCGGGCGAGTCTTGTTCAACACGTAGGCGAGCGTGTCTTCGCGGCAATTCGCGCAGTTGCACACATCCGGATTCTTCGAGACGAGATCCTCATAGATACCGATCACCGCCCCCTCGAGGAGGTTCTTCATCCTGCCATCGGCAGCGCCGCACGCGCCGGCACTACGGCCCCTGTGAACGTCGACCCGGTGGTGCCCGTCAGCTCCGTCATCAGATACTTGCCGATCATCGACACGTCCCCCGGAATGAGCACCGTGCGATGGTGCCGTGTGCGCGCCTGCAGCAGCGTTCCGCGTCGCGACAGCTTCTCGACGAGCACCTCGTGCCGCTCGCCCAGCATGCCGAGGTTGATCGAGCGCGTGCCGGTGCGCACCGTGGCGATGAGCCGCTCGAGACGCTCGCTCGCGACCTCGTCCGGAATCGTCCACGATTCCGGCAGGCGCGTCGCCGGCGTTCCTTCGCGCGCCGAGAACTTGAAGGTGAACGCGTCGTCGAACCCGACCTCGCTCACCATCTCCAGCGTTTCCGCGAACTCCTCCTCGGTCTCGCCGGGAAAGCCGACGATGATGTCCGTCGTGAGCGCGACCCCCGGAATGGCGGCGCGCAGACGGCGCACGCACTCGCGATATTCCTCGCGCGTGTAGCGCCGCAGCATGCGCTTGAGCATCGCCGTCGATCCGGATTGCATCGGCAAGTGGACGTGCTCGCACACGGCGCCCGTGGTCGCCATCGCCTCGATCACCGCGTCCGAGAAGTCGTTCGGATGCGGACTCGTAAACCGGAGTCTCCGTACTCCGGAAACGGAGCCAACGGCGCGAAGCAGATCCGCGAAGTCGTGCGTGCCATCGTTGTACGAGTTCACCGTCTGACCGAGCAGCGTGATCTCCGTGATGCCCTGCGCCACCGTCTCGCGCGCCTCGCGCACCACATCGTGAAGCGCTCGACTCCGCTCGGGCCCGCGCGTGGTGGGGACGATGCAGTACGTGCACTTGTAGTCGCATCCGCGCTGCACGGGTATCCATGCGCTCACACCGTCGACGCGACGCGCACGAAAGTCCTCGTAGTGCTCCTCGAGATCGAAGTCGACCTTCGCCACGCGCTGGCCGTTGCGCGCACTCTCGATCAGCGACGGCAGCGCGCGGTAGCCGTCGGGACCGATTACCAGGTCCACGTGCTTCGCGCGGTCCAGCAGCCGCGGCCCGAGCCGCTGCGCCATGCACCCCGTCACCCCGAGCACAGTATTCGGCTTCATGTGCCGCTTGAGCTCACCGATGCGCCCGAGCACGCGCTGCTCGGCGTGGTCCCGAATCGCACACGTGTTGACGAGGATGACGTCCGCGCCCTCCGGCCCGCTCACCGCACGATAGCCGTATTCCGCGAGCCGCCCGAGCATCAGCTCGGAGTCGCTCGCGTTCATCTGGCAGCCATATGTCTCGATATAAACGGTGGGGGACTCGGCCATGCCAAAAGCTAACTATGAAGCGCGATGCGCCGCCAACGGCTGTGCGGGCGGATGCACCGGAAGCGCGATGTGGAACTGGCTCCCCTTCCCCTCCGTGCTGCGCACCCAGATCCGCCCTCCGTGCACCTCGACGGCAAGCTTGCAGAAGGCGAGTCCAAGCCCCGAGCTGCGCACGCGCGGGACCTCGGGCTGCTTCGCACGCTCGAATTTGCGGAAGATCAGCTCGTGGTACTCCGGAGGAATTCCTGGCCCATTATCGGCGACCGTGTAGAGAATTCCCCCCGTTGCCGTATCCCTGTGGGCGAGAATCGTGATCTCGACGCCGCTCGCCGTGTGCGTGATCGCGTTCTGAATGAGATTCGCAAACACGCGCTTGAGCAGCCCTTTGTCGGCCTCGATCACGGGCGCATCGTCGGCGACGTCGACGAACACCTTCGCGCCCTCCTGCTGGAAGCGCACAGCCCATTCCTGCACGATCTCGCTGACGAAGGCGGCCGGCGCGATCGGCTGGAGGTCGAGGTCGATCGCGTTCTCCTCGATGCGCGCCACCTCCAGCAGGTCGCCGATGAGGCCGAGCAGATCCTCCGCCTTCGTCTCGGCGTCGCCGAGGACGCGGCGCTGCATCTCGCTCACCTCGCCGAAATCACCGTCGAGCGCCATCTCCAGCGACGCCAGCACCGACGTGAGCGGCGTCTTGAGATCGTGCACGATCATCTTCATGAGATCGTCGCGCACCTTCTCGAGCTCGCGCAACTTGCGATAGCTGTCGTCCAGCGCATCGGTCGCGAACTTGAGGCGCAGCAGCGAGCGCACGCGCGCACTGAGAATCTGGCGGTGGTGGGGCTTGGTGAGAAAGTCGTCCCCGCCGGCCTCGATCGCCTTCACGCGATCCGTCGTGTCGTTGAGCGCCGTCACGAAGATGACGGGAATGCGCTCGGTGCGCGGATCGCGCTTGAGCCGCCGACACACCTCGAATCCCGTCGATCGATCGTCGACGCGCAGCGACCCCGCCGGCATCGCGACATCGAGGATGCAGAGGTCGGGCTTCTTGGCGAAGCACATCTCCACCGCGCTCGGCCCATCCACGGCCGAGATGACCCGATAGCCGAGCATCGCGAGCTGATCGTAGAGAAGCTCGACGTTCGCGGGAACGTCGTCCGCCACGAGGATGAGCGGAACGTGCGTCATTGCGCGGGCTCGCTCAGGGACGAACGAAGAATCCGGCGCTCAGGATCCAAGCATGCTCCGTCACGTCGGGGAGATTAGCGGTGCGGTTCGCGCGCGTGAGGGAAAAATCGACGCGCGAGCGGCCCCGCGACACTGGGATACCGATACCAAAACTGTAATCGGCCTCGTGCACCTCGGCACCGGACGCCTCGAACGGAAGAATGCGGTGGCGATAGCCAAGGCGCAGCGGAATCTCCTGTCCGAACAGACTCGGCGCGCGCACCTCGGCGCCAACGCCGTAATCCCATCCGTCTACGGCGTGGGCGTCCGAATCGCCGAGGCCGTTCAGCGCCGACCATCCGTTCCATTCGGCGTTCGCCGAGAGCAGGAGCCCCGAGATGCCGCCGAAGAGTCCCCCGAATCCGAAGCGCTTCGGCACCCTCGCCGAGCTGAGGGTCGTGTCGTTGCGGAAGGAGTTCAGCGTGCCGCCGGCATCGCCCGACACGCCGAACGAGAGCGCAGGCAAGGGGCGCCAGGCGATGCCGCCCGACACCGAGTGTCCGGTGTAGCTCAACGTCGAAAGCTCGGTGAAGATCGCTGTCGAGGTATCGGCGAACTGGCGCGTGATCTGGAGTCGATTCTGTCCGGTGAGCACGTGACCCGCGATCCCCACGCTGAGATTGGGGAAAATGGAGAACGCGAGGGCCGCGCGCAGGTCGTTGATCGCGCCATCGGTGGTGAAATTCTCGCCATAGAGCGTGCTGTCGCTACCGGAGAATACGTAGCCGTTGCGCGACACTTCCCACGTGCGATCGAGAAACGTGGTCGCAGAGATGCCGAAGGTGACGCGCGGCCCAATGTTGAGCGCGCCCGCGAGCATCGGGAATCGCGCCGTCAGCGTGGAATTCGACAGGCCGCCCGCCTGGACCGTGCGATACTCCGGATCGTACTGCAAGTAGAAACCGGGTCGTCCCCACGAGGTGAGCGACGCGGGGTTGACCGGCGAGAGTGGGTCGCTCTCGGCAATCGAGCCTCCCAGCGCCTCAGCGTGCGTCGAGAGTCCGCCGGCAGGGTAGCCGAAGCCCTGGGTGCTGAGCGTGCCCTGGGCGGCCGCGGATGTCGCAATCGTTGCGAGAAGAACGAGCGTGCTGAGCGTTCGCATCACGGAAGTCCGAAGCCGCTGCGCGGGATATAGGTCAGATGCATTCGCGGTCGGAGCGAGTCCGGCAACGCGGTATTGGAATAGATGAGGAAACGTCGCGCGTCGTGGCCCTCACTCGATGACTGGAGCACGATCGCTCGCTGCATTCGTTGCGGTCCTTCCGTGCGCCAGAGCGATACCACACTCGCCGCGCGCGACACCAGCGCGATTGTGTCGCTCCGAGTCTCGCTCGGATTGACGCGCACGCCGAGCAGGGGGACCGTCGTGACGTCGGCGAGCAGCAGCACGGCCTTGGAAACATCCGTGACAATGGGCGAGGCGATGACGACTCTCGGATTGAGCGAAATGGAATCGGGATCGGCGAATATCGAATCGCCGCGTTGATGCAGAATGAGCGCCGCGCGCACGATCGTCGTCGACGAATCGATCAACACCGACGGCAGATCGAAGCGCATGTAGACGCGGCTCGACGGCAGTCCTCCCACGGCAAGGACGCCGGCAGGAGGGGGCGGAGATCCTCTCAGTACGAGCTGGTAATTCGCCAGGTATCTGAACTCCGGTCCCCCGGACGACTTGGAGACCGAGAAGTTCGTGAACGCCAGGGAGTCCACGGTGTCGGCAACCGCGGTGTGCCCCTCGTAGACCAGCGTCGAGCCG
>DATHJR010000595.1:0-2238 GCA_035286525.1 Gemmatimonadaceae bacterium
CCCCGTACGCGCCGCGCATCGTGACGCTGCAGATCAGCCCCGAGAAGATCGGCGACCTGATCGGACCGAAGGGCAAGACGATCCGCGGCATTCAGGACGAGACGGGCGCGGAGCTCACGGTGGACGACACGGGTCTCGTGACGATCGCGGCGGTTGGCGGCGAGGCGATGGAGCGTGCACGTCAGATGATCAAGGCGCTCACGGTCGAGCCGGAGATCGGCGCGGAGTACGAAGGGACGGTCAAGAGCACCACGGCGTTCGGCGCGTTCGTCGAGAGCCTGCCTGGCACGGAAGGGCTGGTGCACATTTCCGAGCTCGCGCATGGCCGCACGGACAAGACGGAAGACGTGGTGAAGAAGGGCGAGCGCGTGCGTGTGAAGCTCATCGATCGTGATGAGCGCGGACGCCTGCGTCTCTCGATGAAGGCGCTCGTGCCGAAGCCGGAAGGAACGCCCGATGACACGAATGGCTCGTCGCGCGGCCCGCGCCGCGAGGAAGCGGCCGGCATCGCGGCGGAGGGAGCCTCCTCCGGCGAGGGCGGCGATGCGCCGTCGACCGGCGGTGAGGATCGCGGCCGTCGCGGTGGGTCGGGGTCGGGGCGTGGAGGAGGTCGGTCGCGCCGGTGACCGCCGTCTCGTCGCCGCCCGATTCCGGGCTGCGCACTACTGAATTGTCGAATGGCCTGACCGTACTCTCGGAGCACATGCCGGGAGTGCGGTCGGTTGCTTTCGGCGCCTGGGTGCGTGCCGCTTCGGTGCATGAGTCGCGCGAGCGGATGGGCGTATCGCATCTGCTCGAGCACATGGTGTTCAAGGGAACGAGGAACCGCTCGTCGCGCGAGATCGCGCTGTCGCTCGAGGTGCTGGGCGGCTCGCTCGACGCGTATACGGCGCGCGAGCACACATCGTATCAGGCGCGCGTGCTCGACGAGCACCTCGTCGAAGCCGTCGACGTCATCGGCGACCTCATGTTCCGGCCGCTGCTGCGCCGGGAGGACCTGCTTCTCGAGCGGAAGGTCGTGCTCGAGGAGATCGGCATGGTCGACGACACGCCGGACGATCTCGTGTTCGAGCTGCACAACGAGCAGCTATGGGGCTCGCATCCCTACGGGCACTCGATTCTGGGGACGAGGGAGACCGTATCCGAGCTTGGCGTGAAGGAGCTGAAGGAGCTCCACGCGCGCGCCTATCATCCGTCGCAGATCGTGGTCGCGTGCTCTGGGAATGTCGTGCACGAGCAGCTGATCGAGGCGCTCGCGCGCACCGGGTGGGGTGAGGTCGCGCGAGGCGACGCCACGCCGCTCGCGGTGCCCCCTGCGACGCCCGCTGCGCCCTCGTGGCGCCACGTCGAGCGCGAGAGTGCGCAGACGCACATCGTGTTCGGTGCGACGACCGTGGCGCACCACGATCCGCGGCGCTACGCCGTGGCCCTGGTGGACACGATCTTCGGCGGCGGGATGAGCTCGCGCCTCTTCCAACGGATTCGCGAGGAGCTCGGGCTCGCGTACTCCGTGCACACCTTTCAGAGCTTCCATCCGGACACGGGCGTCGCGGGCGTGTACGTGGGCACGTCGCCGGAGACGGCGACGCAGGCGTCCGAGGCGATCGGCGAGGAGCTCGACAAGCTGGCTACGCTCTCGCTCACCGAGGACGAGATTCGGGCGGGAAAGAGCCAGTTGAAGGGGCAGGTGACGCTGTCGCTGGAGAGCGTTACCTCGCGGATGTACCGGGCGGCGGGCGTCGCGCTGTACCGCGAGCCGTATCGCTCACTGGAGGACACGCTCGCGCTCATCGATGCGATTACGCCCGAGACCATCGCGCAGGTCTGCGCCGAATTCTATCCTTCCAGCCGTCAAACCGTTCTCAGCCTCGGCCCTGCATCGCAATCCTCGCGCGCGAGCGCGTAACAACTTTACCAGTCGGAGTCGTTCATGCGCATCGGTGTCCCGAAGGAGATCAAGACGAATGAGAATCGTGTGGCGCTCGTGCCCGCGGGGTGCGAGGCGCTCGTGGCCGGCGGTCACACGGTGCTCATCGAGAAGGGCGCGGGCGAGGGCAGCGGCTTTCCGGATGATCTCTACGTAAAGGCGGGCGGCACGATCGCGCCGACTGCGGATGCGACGTGGTCCGACGCGGACATGATTCTGAAGGTGAAGGAGCCGATCAAG
Source organism: Gemmatimonadaceae bacterium (assembly GCA_035286525.1). Taxonomy (GTDB): domain Bacteria; phylum Gemmatimonadota; class Gemmatimonadetes; order Gemmatimonadales; family Gemmatimonadaceae; genus FEN-1250. The sequence goes on from DATHJR010000595.1 coordinate 2,168, forward strand.
GTCGAGTGGCCGCGCATGAAGCCCGGACAGACGATCTTCACGTACTTCCACTTCGCCGCCGACGAGGCGCT
>DATHJR010000596.1:0-5844 GCA_035286525.1 Gemmatimonadaceae bacterium
ACGCTCGCGGTGAAGCCAAGGTTGGCTAGCGCACGGCCAATGGCGGACGTCTCGGTGTTTTCGAGGCACGCCACGGCGTTGACGTCCCCGTCGCCCTCGCGCTCGAGCGCCCAACCCGTGGCCGCGGGGTGCGTGTCTTCCGCCGCGCGATAGACGCGCGCGCGGAAGACCACTGCGCGGGCATCACGCTCGATCAGGGTCGTGATGATCCGGCCGGCGGGGTAGCGTTCGTAGAACAGGGTGATGCGGCGGGCGACAGGGGCATAGCGCTCCAGGTCGTACCCATTTTCGGCCTTTGGCATCGCCAGAATCCTCGGTGCGTTCGACGGGTGATTCACGAGAACGCACGATAAACCGAACATATACCGAAAGCAAGGCACACGCGTAAGTGACTGATATTACTAGACTTACGCAACTATAACCGATTCGGGGCGTGGGTGGGGGATCCCTACGGCTTCTCGAAGCCGTAGAGCGAATGGATTCTGGTGAATCGATAGGGGGACGGCAGCGACGGGGTGATCAGCGACCCTTCCCACGCCGTAGTCCCGGCGGAGGTGACTTCCGTGGCGACCAATTGAACCCACGTCCAGCCTATGAATGTGTTTCCGTTCTGTAGCCGCTGCACCGAGCCGGTGAACTGCGTGTAGATCTCCGGCGCGTGATGGAACTGCCACACCATCGTCGCCGTGTGCGCGCCCGCGTCCAGCTTGTACTCCACGGCGCGGCTGACCACCGTCGCGTGGCTCGTACCGTTGTCGAAGAGAAGCAGGTCTCCGTTGTCGATAATGCGCGCTGAGTGCTGGCCGCTGAAGCCGTTCAGTGGATCGCCGACGATCGTGAAATCACTCGGAAGGGCGCTCAGGGAGCTTGCGAACGTCCACATCAGCTCACCCGTCGATGCGTTGATCTTCGTGAGCGCATCCAGGTTCCGCCACGACACGATGTAGTTGCCATCCAGGTCGATCGTGATGGCATTCGGATGATCGAAGTCGGCCTGGCCGAAGAGCGGCTCGACGTCGTCGGACAGCTGGAAATGATCCCACGCATCGAAGACGACGTGCTGATCTCCGTTCGCATCCTGTCGAATGAGCTGGTGTCCGGAGATGGCGGTGTCCGCGGAGTGACCCTGTGAGGACAGGTCGAAGTGCCGCTGATTGTACGCCAGGAAAAGTGCCCCGTCGTACACACCGTCCTTGAACAACAGCGAGAGCTCGTGATCGTCGATATACGGTGACGAGGATGGCGCCGTGAACGTGCGGACGATGCTTCCGTCCGGTGCGATCTCGATCGCCCGGCCGGTGACGGGGTCGCCGCCGTGAGTCGCGGTGAGGATCGCGGTGAAATCGCCATTGGCCTGCTGTTTGGTTTCCGCGAGCGTCTCGCCGGGCAGGGCGCGGTACCACGCCACCTGGCCCGTCGAGTCGAAGATCGTCAGATACCCGTCGGCCGAATTCTGCAGCGCGGCAATCACATAGCCGCCGCTGAAATTCGTGGCGCTCGAGAAATACGACGCCGCGAGAAATTCGGGCAAGGCGCCGGTCGTGAACGTGACGGTATCCGATGCCACGGTGGTGCTGCCAGCCGCCGCTTCCACGTACATGCTGTATCCTGTTGCCGGGCGCAGGCCGAGCACGAGCGTGCGGCCGGAAGACAGGTCCCTTGCGAACGGCGTCCCCTGCTTCGCGTCGCTTCCGGTCCAGTAGACCACACGCGCCGAGTCAGCGTTGGCGATGTCACGCGACACGACGGCCGAGAGTACGTTGTTCTCGTTCGGGGCGACGCTGACCGATCGGATTGTCGGCGCCTGGGGCGCCGTTGCACTACTGCGAAGGCCGTCTCCGCATGCAGCGAGCAGGACGGCAAGCGCCGGGAATACAATTTTCCTGGTCATGTTATTCGTTCGGTCGAGTTCGACGGGGGCAGTCGCGAGAATCGTGCGCGGCGGTGGTGTTGGGGTGGCGAGCGGTGCCTTGACATATCCTGTTTCGAAGTGATATTTCTCCGAAACAGGAGAACCATTCATGACCGCCAGAGTGTATCCGGTCACCCGCTACGAGCCGTCCGCGCTCGTCGACGTCGTTTCCCTCGCCGCGCGTGAGCGGTTGAGCCCGTCCGCGCTCAAGGCCTTCTTCGCCATGATCGAGCGCTGGGACGTGCGCGACGAAGACGCGCGCGCCTTGCTCGGCGGCATCTCCAATGGGCCCTACTACGAGATGAAGAAGCACCCCGCCGGTCGCGTGCTCGATGCAGACCGGCTGCTGCGCGTCTCATACCTCATTGGAATTTTCAAGGCGCTCAACATCCTTCACGGTCGCGCGCTGGCGGACCAGTGGGTGCAGCTGCCCAACGCGAATCGCATCTTCGGCGGAAGCACGCCGCTCGCGTACATGCTGAAAGGCGGCGTCACCGCCATGCAAACGGTGCGACGGCTGCTCGACTCGCGGCGTGGCGGAATGTGAGTCGGCTTCCCGCAACGGCGCTCGTCCGTCGCAACGATACGCATCGCCTCGTTCCGTCGCAGCACGGGAATGAAGGGCGCACCGTACTCGAGCGACTCACGACGAGTGATGCGGAGCTCGCGGATCTCTACGAATTGGACAACGCGACCAACGACCGGCTGCTCGCCGAGAATGACCTCCTCCCCGGAATTCGCGCGCACGAATTGCTCTTCGGCGTTCCCTACTACCGTATCGTCAATGCCGCCTTCACCCACGCGCATCCGCTGGGCAGCCGCTTCAACGGCCCCGATCGCGGTGCGTGGTATGCCGCATTCGAGATCCGCACCGCCCAGTCCGAGGTCGCGTTCCACAAGACGCTCGATCTCGCGGAGATCGGCCGCTTCGATGATGACGTGACCTTCGACGACTACCTCGCGGACTTCAGCTGCGACCTCCACGACCTGCGCGACGTTGCGGCGTTCGCGCCGTGCCTCGACCCCGCGAGCTACATCCCCTCGCAGTCGCTCGCGGCGAGGCTTCTGGATGCCGGATCGCTGGGCGTGATCTATCCGAGCGTGCGGCGCGCGGGCGGCACGTGCGTGGCGTGCTTCCGGCCCGCCCTCGTGATGAACGTGAGGCGAGCCAAGACGTATCGATTTCGGTGGAGCGGCAAAGCGACGCCGGTGATCACCGTGGACGCCGCCTGACGCGCGCGGAGTCTCACTTCTTCGCCACGATCCCCTGCAGCAGCTTCATCATCTTCACGTCGTACGGATCCGGCGTCGGATCGTCGTCCGCGATCTCGAAGTTCGCCTGCGGCGTCTCGAGGATCAGCGGCACCTTCTTCGCCCGCTTGTCGGCGAGCAGCCAGCCGAACGCTTCCTTCCCGATCTTTCCGTCGCCAATGAGCATGTGGCGATCCTTGTTGGAGCCGAGCGCGCCCTCGCTGTCGTTCAGGTGAAAGAACGACGGAGGTGATCCCGCCGCCTCCTCGAACTCATCGAGAATTCTCGTCAGCGCCACGCGCGACTCGCTGATGTCGTGTCCCGCGGCAAAGAGATGGCACGTATCGAGTCCGTATCCCGTTCGCGCGCGCAGCGACTTGGGGACATCCTCGAGCATCATCCCGATCTCCTCCGGCGTGCGCCCCATCGTCAACCCCGCACCAGCCGTGTTCTCGATCAGCACGCGTGTTCCGCTCTTCAGGGTCTCGAGCGCGTTGGTAATGGCCGTCGCCACGCGCTTCGCCGCCGAGGCGCGATCGCCGCCCGTCGCCGCGCCGGGATGAAAGCAAAGCTGTCCGATGCCGAGGGCCGTCGAGCGCTCGAGCTCCTTGGCCAGCCCATCGCGCGCGCGGCCCCACTTCTCCTCGTCGTTCGACGCGGTGTTCAGCACGTACGCCGAGTGCGCCATCACGTGCTCCGGCGCGATCCCCGACTCCTTCAGCGCCGCGCGAAAGCGCGCGACGCGCTCCGGCCGAATCGACGACTTGTCGCCGTAATACTTGGGAATCGTCGTGAAGATCTGCAGCGCCGACATCCCGGCCTTTCCGGCGCGCCGGGCAGCCATGTCGATTCCGCCTTTGTCAACCGTATGTGCGCCAAGCAGTAGTGGCATATGTCCGTGTGTGAGAGCTTGCGTGCGACGGCTTGCGCCTTGCACCTTTTCTGTCTCTGCCTGCGGCCTGCAGCCCTGCATGGGTGATGCGCGCGCCCCTCTAGAATAGCGATTCAACGTCATGCCTGTCGCCACCAAACCCGCCCCGGCCGCGCCGGCTTCGCCGGCCCAGACTGCGCCCGCGCCCGAGCAGGGCGCCTCGATTTCCCGTAACGCCGAAGGCGCGCAGGGATCCATCTTCGGCTTCAACGGCCACCGCCGAACACCGCCGCCGATCAACGAGCCGATCCGAAGCTACGCCCCGGGCACCCCCGAGCGCGCCGAGCTCAAGGCGCGGCTCGATTCGATGGCCACCGAGCGCGTCGACATTCCGATCGTCATCGACGGACACGAGATTCGCACTGGCGAGACGACTCGGGTGGTCATGCCCCACGCGCACCAGCACGTGCTCGCCGAGTGGCACGCCGCAACCGTGTCGCACGTCGCGCAAGCGATCGACGCGGCCGAGCGCGCACGCGCGGATTGGGGAAACTGGCCCTTCGAGGAGCGCGCAGGCGTCTTCCTTCGCGCCGCCGAGCTCCTCTCCACCCGCTACCGCGCGACGCTCAACGCCGCGACGATGCTCGGCCAATCCAAGACGGCGTTCCAGGCGGAAGTCGATGCGGCGTGCGAGCTCGCCGACTTCTGGCGCTTCAACGTGCACTTTGCCGAGAAGTTGTACAGCGATCAGCCGATCAGCGATCGTGGCGTTTGGAATCAGACGGACTACCGCCCACTCGAGGGCTTCATCTATGCCGTGACGCCGTTCAACTTCACGGCGATCGGCGGCAATCTGCCAACGGCGCCCGCGCTGATGGGAAATACGGTCCTCTGGAAGCCGTCGTCGACGGCGATGCTGAGCGCGTACTACGTGCTGCAGATTCTCACGGAGGCCGGGCTGCCGCCGGGCGTGATCAACTTCCTCACGGGCGACGCGGCCGCGATCTCGAACGCCGCGCTCTCGCATCGCCATTTCGCGGGGCTGCACTTCACCGGAAGCACCACCGTCTTCAACATGATGTGGAAGCAGATCGGCGCGAACACGTCGAGCTACCGCACGTACCCGCGCATAGTCGGCGAGACAGGCGGGAAGGACTTCATCGTCGCGCATCCGTCGGCGGACGCCGAGGCGCTCGCCGTCGCGATCATCCGCGGCGGATTCGAGTACCAGGGACAGAAGTGCTCGGCCGCGAGTCGCGTGTACATCCCGCAGTCGCTGTGGGGCGAGGTGCGCGACCGCGTGGTCGCGATGATGAAGGAGATCAAGGTTGGCGACGTCCGCGACTTCCGGAACTTCATGGGCGCGGTGATCGACAAGCGCGCCTTCGACAAGATCAGCGGCTATCTCGACGACGCGAAGAAAAACGCGACGGTGATCGCGGGCGGAAGCGTGCGCGGAGAGACGGGCTACTTCATCGACCCGACGTTCGTCGAGGCAAAGGATGCAGGGTACCGGCTGATGTGCGAGGAGATCTTTGGCCCCGTCGTCACCGCGTTCGTGTATCCCGACGCGAAGTTCGTCGAAATTCTGGACACGGTGAACCGCACCTCGCCGTACGCACTCACCGGATCGATCTTCGCGCGCGATCGCGGCGCCGTGCAGAAGGCGATGTTCACGCTGCGGGATGCGGCGGGCAACTTCTACATCAACGACAAGCCCACCGGCGCGGTGGTCGGCCAGCAGCCGTTCGGCGGCGCCAGGGCCAGCGGCACCGACGACAAAGCCGGCTCGGTATTCAACCTGATCAGG
>DATHJR010000597.1:0-2497 GCA_035286525.1 Gemmatimonadaceae bacterium
AACAGCGATTGCACGAGCCCCTTTCCGAACGATGTGGTCCCGACCACGAGCGCGCGGTCGTGATCCTGGAGGGCGCCCGCCACGATCTCACTCGCCGATGCCGTGTAGCCATCGGTGAGCACCACCAGCGGCAGCGTGGGCGCGACCGGCGTTCCGCGCGCCGCGTAGCGCTGCACCTCGCCCGAGCGCGCACGAACCGTGGCGATCTCGGCGCCATCCTTCAGAAACAGGTTGCTGATGTCGATCGCCTGATCGACGATGCCGCCGCCGTTGCCGCGCAGGTCGATGACGATGCCGCGCGCGCCCTGCCGCGTGAGCGCCTGCACCGCGTGCTCGAACTCCTCGCCCGATGTCTCGTTGAATTGTAGAAGCGGCAGATAGCCGATTTTTCCGTCGAGCAGGATCGTGTACGGTACCGCCGGAATGTGGATGATCGCGCGCGTGAGCTTGAGCACGATGGGCGCCGTGACGCCCGGCCTCGCGAACGTGACGCTCACCTGCGTGCCGGGATTGCCCTTCAGCGCGTCGGTGACCTGCGGAAGCTTCCACCCGTGCACCGCCTGGCTCTCCACCGCGATGATGTGATCGCCATCGTGCACCCCGCCCGCCTCGGCGGGCGTGTGCGGATAGACGCGGCTGACGACCGTGACGCCCTGCTGGTCCTCCACCAGCATCCCCAATCCGGCGTAGCGACCGCCCGTACTCGCCGTGAACTCGGCCAGCTGTTTGGGCGAGTAGAGCGCCGCGTACGGATCATTGATCTCGCGCACCAGCCCTCGCGCCGCCTTTTCATACAGGTCAGCGCTCGGCAGCGTGTCCACGAATCGATCGGAGACCAGAGAAAGCACCTGGTCGAACAGTCTCGCGCTGTCGCGCGTGGACCGATGCTCGATCAAGAATGCGCCGGTGGTGAGCGGCACGAGCACAACTGCTGCCAGCACGGAAATACGGACGCGCGTCATCGGCCCTCGGGGGTCATGCGTGATGTCGAAATCACTGCTGCAGTGTAGCGCGGAAATGGCGCCGGGGGAATCACCGCGGCGCCTCTCACTGAGACACTAACCGCGTTTCGGTGTTGCCTTCGCACTTTCAATGCCCCCAGAGGCCATGTATCCTCCCTGTACATGCAAACGACGCCACCAGCCGAGGGACCCTCGGTGCAACGCTGCCTGCGCTGCGCGAGGGAGCTCGACGAGCTCGATCCGCACCCCCAATGCCCCTACTGCGGTGGTCTGCTCGAGCTCCGGCACACGTGGCCAGTGGAGCGCGGTGCTGCGCTCGCGTCCCGTTTCCGAACATCGAAGTCGCCATCGGGCGTGTGGCGCTTTGGTCCTATCGTGTTGCCGGGCGGCAGCGGTGCAGCGATTACGTGGCCCGAGGGCAACACACCGCTCATTGCGAGAGCAGCGATCGCGAACTGGGCCGGGGTGTCGGCGCTCCAGCTCAAACACGAGGGGATGAATCCCACCGGATCGTTCAAGGACCGCGGAATGACCGTCGGTGTGACGCAGGCCGTGCGCGTGGGCGCGACGGCAGTGGCGTGCGCATCGACGGGGAATACCGGCGCGTCGCTTGCCGCGTACGCGGCGCTCGCGGGAATCCCGGCGCTCGTACTCGTTCCCCTGGGCAAGGTCGCGCTGGGGAAGCTCACCCAATCACTGGCCTACGGGGCGCGCACGCTGCTCGTGCGCGGCGACTTCGATGACTGTCTGCGCCTCGTGCGCGAGGCGAGCGAGGAGCTGGACGTCTATCTCCTGAATTCGGTCAATCCATTCCGCATCGAGGGGCAGAAGACCATCGTCCTCGAGATGCTCGAGCAATTGAGCTGGGAGGTGCCCGACTGGATCGCACTTCCCGCCGGAAATCTCGGCAACACCGCGGCGTTCGGCAAAGCACTTCGGGAGGCGGTCGAGCTCGGGCTCATCACCAGGGTGCCGCGCTTGCTCGCGGTACAATCGGATGGCGCGGCACCCTTCGCGATGAGCTTTCGCGAAAACTTCCGCGTGAGGCATCGCGTGCGCGCGAACACGATCGCGACGGCGATCAACATCGGCGCGCCGGCAAGCTATCAGCGCGCGGTGCAGGCGATTCGCGAGACGAATGGCGTCGTCACATCGGTGAGCGATGGGAACATCATGGAGGCGAAAGCGATCATCGATGGCGCGGGGGTGGGCTGCGAGCCCGCGAGCGCGGCGAGCGTCGCGGGCGTGCGGCAGATGCGCCTCGCGGGAACGATCGCACCGGATGCGCGTGTGGTGTGCGTGCTCACGGGACACGTGCTCAAGGATCCGGAGTCGCTGGACCGCTATCATCGCCTCACGGAGCCGCCGCCGACGCATGCGAATCGCCCGATCGAGATCGACGCGACCGTGAACGCGGTTGCCGATGTCATGCGCGCACTTGGCAAAAGCTGACAGATTGGACAGGTATTGGCCGCGATTTCCGATTACCGTTCAGTGAACGGTTCCGCGAACAAAGAACTCTTGATTCGAGCGCG
>DATHJR010000598.1:0-7150 GCA_035286525.1 Gemmatimonadaceae bacterium
TGCTCGCCGGTGTAAACCCGGATCGCGGAGCCAGTGCGCCTCTTTCTGGCTCTTGAGCTGGACTCGCGCGAGCGACGTGCGATCTGCCAGGCGATCGCGCCGATGAAGAAGGCCGCTCCCCAGGCGAGCTGGGTTCGCGAGGAAAATCTCCATCTCTCGATCAAGTTCTTCGGTGAGCAGCCGGACACGGCACCCAGCGCGCTCGCGAAGATCCTCTCCGGCATCGCGGCATCGCAGCAGCCGCTCGACCTGCGAATAAGCGGGCTGGGCGCGTTTCCAAACCTTCGGGCCCCTCTCGTCGTATGGATGGGCGTGCAACACGATCCGAGGCTCGAGCTGATGCACCACGACATCGAGGCGACCTGCGCCGCTCATGGCTTCCCGCTCGACGCGCGCACCTTCCGACCGCACATCACGCTCGCGCGCGTGCGCGACGAGATGCCGCCGGCGAATGCGCGAGCACTCGCAGTCGCCGCGCGCGCCGTGGGGTACAAGGGAGTGCAGCAAGTGAGGGTGCTCTCGGTGCTGGAGAGCACCCCCGCGCCGGGCGGGCCGCGTTACACGAACGTCGCATCGATTCCATTCGGAGGTGGTTGAGTCATGGGCGGATGCTTCAAGTCGATCGGATGTCTCGTCGTGGCGGTCGCGTTCGCCACCGCCGCGTGGTTCACTCGTGGCTACTGGACGCCGTATCTGCGGGAATACACGCACGCCTCTTTGCCCGCCCACGTGCGCACCCCGGGCACGTGGCAGCCGGCGACCCCCGCGGGCGCCGCGCGCGCCAGGGCGATCGTCGATGGGCTCGCGTCGCGCAACGGACCCGTCTACGGAAACGTCGAGCCGGGTGACCTGATCGCGTTCGTCTTCCAGCAACTCTCGCATCAGCTGCCACCGTCGGCCCGCGATGTCCAGGCGATGGTCAGCGGCGACCAGCTTCTCGTGCGCGCCTCAGTGAATCCAAGCGACCTCGGAGACCTGTCCGAGCTCGGGCCGCTCGCCAACATGCTCGGCGACCGCGAACAGGTGCAGTTCGGTGGCACACTCGACATCGTGAAGCTGGGACTTGCGGAGTACCACGTGCAGTCGTTCAGCATCCACGACTTCTCGATTCCGCACGCGATGCTGCCGCGGCTCATCAAGAGCTACTCGAAGGGCGCGCGCCCGGCGGGAGTCGCCGACGATGCGCTGCCGCTGATCACGCCCGTGCACATCGGCGACGTCCGCATCAAGAACAGCCAGATCACTCTGTACAAGGTTGTACGGTGAGCCCGAAGATTCTTGTCGCCGACGATGAGAAGGGCATCCGTGCCGCGCTCGGGCAGCTGCTCGAGTACGACGGCTACGAGGTGCACTCGGTCCAGAATGCCGTGGACGCGATCGCGGAGTACGAGCGGTGGCAGCCGGACATGGTCTTCATGGATGTGAAGATGGGCGGAATCGACGGGCTGGAGGCGCTCAAGCGCATCAGGGTGCTCGATCCCGCTGCCATCGTGGTGATGATCAGCGGTCACGGGACAATCCAGACCGCCGTCGAGGCGACGCAGCTCGGGGCCTACGACTTTCTCGAGAAACCGCTGGACACCGATCGGATTCAGGTCACGCTGCGGAACGCGCTCCAGCACGTGGTGCTCCGCGAGGAGAACAGCCGCCTCCGCGCGAGCATCGAGTCGCGCTACGAGATCGTGGGAAAGTCGTTCGCGATTCGGTCGCTCATCGAGAAGATCGAGCGCGTCGCCACCACGCCCGCGCGCGTGCTCATCACGGGCGAGAACGGAACCGGAAAGGAGCTCGTCGCGCGCGCGCTGCACCGGCTCTCGCCGCGCGCCGCCAAACCGTTCGTCGAGGTGAACTGCGCGGCGATTCCGAGTGAGCTGATCGAGAGTGAGCTCTTTGGTCACATCAAGGGATCGTTCACGGGCGCCATCGCGGATCGCACCGGAAAGTTCGAACAGGCCAACGGCGGCACGCTGTTCCTCGACGAGATCGGCGACATGAGCCCATCCGCACAGGCGAAGGTGCTGCGCGTGCTCGAGGATGGCGTCGTCAACCGCATCGGCAGCTCGAAGACCATTTCCGTGGACGTGCGCGTCATCGCCGCGACGAACAAGAATCTCGAGGCCGAGATCTCCGAGGGGCGCTTCCGCGAGGATCTCTACTATCGATTGAACGTGGTGCCGATCGCCGTGCCACCGCTGCGCGATCGCCGCGAGGACATTCCGCTGCTCGTGCACCACTTTGCCGGGATACTTTCCGAGGGCGAGGGAATGCCGCCGCGCACTTTCAGCCAGGACGCCGTCGATCGCCTCGCGGCCTTCGATTGGCCGGGCAACGTGCGCGAGCTGAAGAACACCGTCGAGCGCATTCTCATTCTCTCCTCCGGACCGCGTGTCGGCGCGCCCGATGTCGACCGCCTGCTCGGACAGCGCGCGGCGGACACCACGAGCCTCGGCTCGCTCGCCGACTGCAAGACATTCGAGGAGTTCAAGGAGGCAGCCGAGCGCGCCTTTTTGCTCACCAAGCTGCGCGAGACGGATTGGAACGTTTCGGAAACCGCGCGTCTGCTGGACATGCCCCGATCGAATCTCTACAAGAAGATCGAGCGGTATGCGCTGGCGCGAGAGCACGCCTAGAGGATTCCAATGGCCACCGATTGGGACAAGGAGATGAAGAAGATCGACCGGCAGCTCGAGTCGATCTCCGACGATGCGCTGATCTCGACGTCGAGTAAGAAGCCGCCGGCGGAGAAGGCGCGAGCCGGCGATGTGCAGCGCACGACGACGACGTTCGGCGTGTTTGCGCGGCTGATGCTCGCGGTAGTGCTCGGACTCGCGATGCTCTTCTGGCCGTACAGCGCGCGCTGCGGCCCGGGTTTGTTCGCCTTCCTCTTCGCGAGCGGAATGGTCGTGGTCGGCGGCGTGTGGAGCGCCGTATGGACGTGGCGCCATCGCTCTGCGCAAGCGCACATCCTCTCGCTTCTGCTCGTGGTGTGGGGGCTCGTGCTCGCGGGTCTGGAGATCCTGCCGCGCACCGGGTACGCCGCGCCCACGGCCCAGCATCCCGCGACGTGGATGTGCTCCTGACGCGCTTACCGGAATTCAGCGATATTACAGCATGAAAACATTCAGGAATTTCGTCGGTGGCGCATGGGTCGAGCCTTCGACGGGCAAGTATTTCGATAACATCAATCCCGCCGACACGACCGACCTCATCGGCCGCTTTCCTCTCTCCTCGGAGGCCGACGTTGCGAAAGCCGTCGCCTCGGCGAAGAAGGGTTTCGAGATCTGGCGGCACACCCCCGCGCCAGCGCGCGGCGACGTGCTGCGCAAGGCGGGAGATCTGCTCGTCGCGCGCAAGGAAGAGATCGCGGAGCTGATGACGCGCGAGATGGGGAAGCCGCTCGCCGAAACGCGCGGTGACGTGCAGGAAGGGATCGACACCGCGTACTACGCCGCCACCGAGGGTCGCCGGCTCTTCGGGCATACGGTGCCGAGCGAGCTGCGGTCGAAGTGGGCGATGAGCTTTCGCCGCCCGATCGGCATCTGCGGCATCATCACCCCGTTCAACTTTCCGCTCGCGATACCGACGTGGAAGATCTTCCCGGCGCTGCTGTGCGGCAACGCGGTGATCTTCAAGCCGGCCGAGGATGTGCCGCACACCGGTACGGTATTCGTCGAGATTCTGCTCGAGGCCGGGTTGCCACCACAGGTCGTCCAGCTGCTCCACGGCGCGGGTGAAGTGGTGGGCGCGGCGATCGTGAGTCACCCCGAGATCCCCGCGATCTCGTTCACGGGATCCACCGATGTCGGTGCGATCGTGGGGGAGACGTGCGGCCGGATGCACAAGCGGCTGTCGCTGGAGATGGGCGGGAAGAACGCGATGATCGTGCTCGACGATGCCGATCCGGACCTCGCCCTCGAGGGTGTGCTGTGGGGCGCGTTCGGCACCACCGGACAGCGCTGCACGGCGACGAGCAGGCTGATTCTGCAGTCGAAGATTCACGACAACATGCTCGGCATGCTCGTCGAGCGCGCCAAGTCGATGAAGCTCGGCGACGGCCGCAAGAAGGGCACGGACGTGGGACCGCTCATCAACGAGGCCTCGCGCGCGAAGGTCGAGCGCTACGTCGACATCGGACAGGCGCAGAATGCCGACCTGCTCTGCGGCGGGAAGCGGCCGAGCGGGAAGTCGGTGGAGAATGGTTATTTCTTCGAGCCTACCGTGTTCGCTCGCGTGGAGCCTGGATCGCGGCTCGAGCAGGAGGAGATCTTCGGACCGATCCTCTCCGTGGTACGCGTCGACAGCGTAGACGAGGCGTTCGCGGTCAACAACGATGTGCGGTACGGCCTGTCGTCCTCGGTGTACACACGTGACGTTAACGTTGCGTTCCGGGCGCTAACCGAACTGGACAACGGTATTACGTACATCAACGCACCGACGATTGGCGCCGAGGCGCATCTGCCCTTCGGCGGCGTGAAGCAAACCGGCAACGGTCATCGCGAGGGCGGGTGGGAGGTGTACGAGTTCTACTCCGAGACCAAGGTCGGGTACGTCGATTTCTCGGGCACGTTGCAGCGCGCCCAGATCGACAACTATGGAGATGATGCTACTACGCTTCTGTAGTCTCGCGGTGCGCGGGATCGACTTGCAATCGGCCCGCGACACAGGGAAATTCGTCAGCAGTTGCCTCGCGGCCGACTGATCAGTCACCCGGAGAGCGGCGGTACGCCGCAGCGCGATACTCCGCCGGATCAATCAGCCGCCAAACGATGGACTCCGATGTCCCATTCTCCCACGCCATCCGGATCGCGCGCCGCTTCCGATCAGCATCGGGCGGACGTTCTGCGCGCGATGAATCGGTCGCGTTGGCGGATGGATGGCTTTTGGGAGTGGGCGAAGATCATTATTTTCGCCGTCGCGCTGTTCGTGGTCATCCGGACGTTCGGCGTCGAGGCCTACAAAATCCCGTCGGGCAGCATGGAGAATACGCTGCTGGTCGGCGATTTCCTCCTCGTGAACAAGGCGCTCTACGGCGCCGAGATCCCGTTTACTGACGTTCGACTTCCCGCGATTCGCTCCCCGCGACGCGGAGATGTGATAGTCTTCCAGTACCCGCTCAACCCACAACAGAGTTACGTCAAGCGTCTCATCGGCCTTCCGCGCGACACCGTGGAGATGCGAGACGGCGAATTGATTCTGAACGGGCGAAAGCTGAGCGAGTTGTACGTCATCCACACGCATCCAATCGGCGAGCCAGTGGAGGAGGAGTTTCGCTGGCAGGATCAGTATCTGATTCGCACGGCGCAGGCGCGCGAGGGATATCATCCGTCGCGTAACACATGGGGTCCGCTGATCGTCCCTGACAAGAGCTACTTCATGCTCGGGGACAACAGGGACAACAGCCTGGACAGCCGCTATTGGGGTTTCGTCGCGGATTCGCTGGTGAAGGGGAAGCCGTTGATCGTGTACTACAGTTACGAACGTGACGCGACGCACATGTTTTCCTGGCTCACCGACATTCGTTGGAGCCGTCTGGGAACGCGGGTTCGCTGATCGGTTCGTCGTTCGGTTCGCAAGCGCGCTGTCGCGCATTCGTGCTGGTCCCTGCAGGAGTAGCCGCCCAGTATGGCCGTACCTTCGCATAAGAAGTCCTCGTACGACGAAGGGTCGCTGGACCAGTATCTTCGGGACATCAGCGCCTATCCGCTGATCGATCGCGACGAGGAAGTACGTCTCGCGCAGCTCATCCGTGTGAAGGACGCGGAGGCGCTCGACAAGCTGGTGCGCTCCAACCTGCGCTTCGTAGTCTCCGTCGCCAAGAAGTATCAGAATCAGGGCGTCGCCCTCTCGGACCTCATCAACGAGGGGAACCTCGGCCTCATCCGTGCGGCCCACAAGTTCGACGAGACGAAGGGGATCAAGTTCATCTCCTACGCCGTCTGGTGGATCCGCCAGGCCATCCTGCAGGCGCTGGCCGAGCAGTCGCGCATCGTGCGCGTGCCGCTGAATCGCGCGGGCACGCTGCACCGCATCGGCAAGCGCGCGAACGCGCTCCTGCAGGAGCTCGGCCGCGAGCCCACGCACGAGGAGATCGCGCTCGAGATGGACATCACCGAGGAAGAGGTCGCGAAGACGATCTCGATCTCGCAGACCCATCTCTCGCTCGATGCGCCGATGACGCCGGGCGAGGACAACCGGCTGCTCGACTATCTGCCGGACACGCTCAACGCCACGCCGGACGAGCAGACCTTCGAGAAGGCGCTCACGGAGGCGATCGAGGAGTCGTTGTCATCGCTGAAGGAGCGCGAGGCGAAGATTCTGCGCCTCTACTTCGGACTCGACAGCGAAGAGCCAATGACGCTCGAACAGATCGGCGCGTTGCTCGGCATCACGCGCGAGCGCGTGCGGCAGATCAAGGAAAAGGCACTCTCGCGCCTGCGCCACGTCTCTCGCGCCCGCGCACTCGAGAGCTTCCTCGGCTAGCTTTCCGATGGTGGATCGAGCTGATTCGTCGCGTTGCGACGCCTCGTTTCCACGATCTCGCATTACCGGAAAGCCCCATGGTTCAGCTCAATCCGCAGGACATCGAACGTCCGTTCGCGCGGGGCCCGATGCGGCGCATGCTACCGATGCTCGGTCGCGCCCTCACGCTCCGATGTCCGAATTGCGGCTCGCGCGGGCTCCTGAAAAACTGGTTCAGGATGAACGACCGCTGCCCCGTGTGCGGGATTCGCGTGGAGCGCGAGGGAAACGACTACATGGCGGGTTCGGTGATGTTCAACCTCGTGCTGGCTGAGCTGATTTTCGCGGTCGTACTGGTGGGCTATCTGCTGATCGCGTGGCCGAAGGTGAACTGGGACATGCTCGAGATCGTGGCGCCACTCGGCATGGCCGTCGCGCCGTTCGTGCTCTTTCCCTTCTCGAAGCTCGTATGGCTCGCGGCCGATCTCGCGCTGCGGCCCGCGCATGCGAGCGAGCTTATTGTTGGCGAGCTCGGACGGAAGGAGGCGCCATGATCCGCACGACGATCGCTCCCTTTCTGTCCGTGCGCGACGGAGCGAAGGCCGTCGAGTTTTACCGCGAGGCGTTCGGCGCAGAGGTTCTGTTTCGACTCGAGGGCGACGACGGCGGCGTGGTCGCGCAATTGAAGCTG
>DATHJR010000599.1:0-2458 GCA_035286525.1 Gemmatimonadaceae bacterium
GGCGTTGTTGACGAGAATGTCGCACGAGCCGAAGTGCTTCTCGACGCTCTCGACGAGCGCGGCGGCGCTGGCGGTGTCGGCGATGTCGCACGCGAATCCGCGCGACAATCTCCTCATGCGCCTCAAGGACGATGACTGGGACGCCGTGCTCGATGCGAACCTGCGCGGAGCCTTCGCCACGATCCGCGCCGCCTCGCGCGGCATGATGAAGAAGCGCTGGGGCCGTATCATCAACATCACCAGCGTCGTCGGCATCACGGGCAACAAGGGGCAAGCGAATTACGCGGCCAGCAAGGCGGGGCTCATCGGCCTCACCAAGTCGGTGGCGAAGGAGCTCGCGTCCCGGAACATTCTCGCGAACGCGGTCGCACCGGGCTTCGTCGAGACCGATATGACCGCCGCGATGACCGCGGATGCACGTACGGAGCTGGGCTCGCAGATACCTCTGGGCCGCCTCGGCACGCCGGGAGATATCGCAGGCGTGTGCGCCTTTCTGGCGTCGGAGTACTCGTCGTACATCACGGGGCAGCTATTCGTGGTGGACGGCGGGCTAGTGATGTAGATTTGAGAGGCACGTTTCGCGCAGCGGCGCGCACAATTCATTTAAGAGGACCACGTCCATGGCGGATCTCGAAGAAAAGGTGAAGGAAATCATCGCCAAAGAGCTTGGCGTCGAGCGCGAAAAGTTGACCAATGACGCGAGCTTCATGGAGGATCTCGGGGCCGATAGTCTGGACACGGTGGAGCTCGTGATGGAATTCGAGAAGGAGTTCAACATCGACATTCCGGACGAGGACGCCGAGAAGCTGCGCACCGTTGGTGATGCGCTCACTTACCTCAAGTCCAAGTCGGCGTGAGCAAGCGCAGGGTCGTCGTCACTGGCCTCGGGGCCATAACGCCCGTCGGTAACGACGTGGCGACGACCTGGCAGTCCTTGCTCGAGGGACATTCCGGGGCCGGGCCGATCACGAAGTTCGATCCGGGTCCGTTCGCGGTGAAGTTCGCCTGTGAAGTGAAGGACTTCGATGCATCCGCGTACATGGACCGCAAGGAGGCGAAGCGGGCCGATCTCTTCACCCAGTACGCAGTCGCTACCGCCGTGCAGGCGATGCGCGATGCCAGGCTCGAGGGCACATCGGACTTCGATCCGAATCGGCTGGGCGTGATCGTGGGCAGCGGAATCGGCGGACTCGCAACGATGGAGCAGCAGCACGACACGTATCGCGAGCGCGGGCCATCCAAGATTTCTCCGTTCTTCATACCGATGTTCATCTCCGACATCGCGGCCGGCATCGTCTCGATGCGGTTCAATGCGCGCGGGCCGAATTACGCCACGGTGTCTGCCTGCGCCACGAGCGCACACGCGATCGGCGACGCGTATCGGGCCATCCAGTACGGCGACGCGGACCTCATGCTCACGGGCGGAACCGAGGCGGCAGTCACGCCGATGTCGATCGGAGGATTCGCGAACATGCGGGCGCTCTCGGAGCGAAACGACGAGCCGCTCACCGCATCTCGTCCGTTCGACGCCACGCGTGACGGCTTCGTCATGGGCGAGGGCAGCGCTACGATTCTCCTCGAGGAGCTCGAGCACGCGAAGGCGCGCGGCGCGACCATCTACGCCGAGATCGTCGGCTATGGCGCCACCGGCGACGCATACCACCTCACGTCGCCGGCGCCGAACGGCGAAGGCGCCCAGCGCGCCATGAAGCGCGCGATGGAAGACGCGGGGCTCACACCGCAGACCGTCCAGTACGTGAATGCGCACGGGACGTCCACTCCCGCCAACGATCTCAACGAGACGAAGGCCATTCGCGCGGTGTTCGGCGACGCGGCGGACGGGCTGAGCGTCAGCTCCACCAAGTCCGGCACGGGACACATGCTCGGAGCCGCCGGCGCGGTGGAGTTCCTCGTATCGTCGCTCGTCGTGCGCGAGGGCATCATCCCGCCCACGATCAACTACTGCACGCCGGACCCCGAGTGCGATCTCGACTACACGCCGAACACCGCGCGTCGCCGCGAGGTCACCGCGGCACTGAGCAACAGCTTCGGCTCGGCGGCCACAACGTCACGCTCGCTGTCCAGCGCTACGAAGGCTGAGATGCCGGTTCCTGCCGAAGTCTCCTTCGCTCGCCTCACCGATCCCGCGCTGCGCGCCATTGGTGCCAAGGTGGCGGCGGGCACGCGCCTGACCGCGACCGACGGCCTCACCCTGTTCGAGACGCCGGACATCCTCGGCCTCGGCCATCTCGCGAACGCGGCCAACGAGGCGAAGCACGGCAGCATCGTCTACTTCGCCGCGAACCAGCACATCAATCCGACCAACGTCTGCATCTTGCGCAAGACGTGCGTGTTCTGCTCGTACGCCAGGCTCCCGAAGGAAGCGGGCGCCTACCGCTACACGATGGATCAGGTGTACGCGGAAGCCGCAGCGAATTCCTATGTTCGCGAGTTTCAC
>DATHJR010000600.1:0-5353 GCA_035286525.1 Gemmatimonadaceae bacterium
CCAGCTCGATGCGAATCTGGTCACGCTCAGCGCGTGCCAGACGGCACTCGGCGCGGGCGCGCTCGGGGACGTGCCCGCCGGCGACGAGTGGGTCGGCTTTACGAGCGCATTCCTCCGTGCGGGCGCGCGCGATGTCCTCGCCACGCTATGGCCCGTGGAGGACAACGCGACGGCGACACTCATGACGTCGTTCTACCGTAGCTTCGAAGGCGGATCCAATCCCGCCGACGCGCTCGCGGCGGCACAGCGAGCCGCCATTCACGATCCCGCGCGGGCCGCGCCGTTTCAGTGGGCGGGCTTCGTCCTCACCGGCGCCCGTTAGGGCTCGCTGCGCGCGCGAGTTCACACGACAGCCGTTCTCGCAGGTTGAGTAATTCCGTTGAGGCCGTCCGTGTAACCGTATCGGCTCGCAGCGACTGCCGATGCCTTGGCGGCGCCGACATCAACGGCGGTTTGCAATGAGATATCGTTACAGCCGCGCGCCACTGGGAGTGGCGGTGGGCGGAGTCGTCGCGGCGCTTCTCGTCTCCTGCTCCAGCGACGATCGCTCGCCCGCGAGCGTCGAGGCGGCGCTCGCCAATCGCACGCACAGCGAGAGCTACTCGATGTGCCATCGCTCTGGCTCGTCGGGGACGGAGAGCGAAGTTGCCGCGTCCGAGGCGAGCGCGCGCCTGAATCGCGGCGATTACCTCACGAAGCTGTACGTCTCGCACGATGCCGATCAGCCAAGCGATGGGGCGCACTTTCGGCGCATCGGCGACGCGATCGCAGCAGCGCGCGCGGGACGCCTCGCGCGTGGCGAGACGCAGCGTGCGGCCTGCCGCATCACCATCGATGTCGCCGCCGGCGTGTACAGCGGAGATTTTCTCGACAGCACGAACACGTCGTTGGAATTCTTCCCGATGGTCATCGACGTGCCGGATATCACGCTACACGGCGCGTACGTGCCGCAGCTGTCGCGCAATGGGCGGCCCACCGGGATGGGAACAAGCGATGCGGCGACAACGATCTCTCCCATCGAGCCGCTCGCCTTCGACGCGCTCACCGGTGCATCGATTGGAATCTTCACGGCGAACGGACATCCAAACGGATCCGCGGGAAATGGACTGACGATCGAAGGTTTTGTGTTTCAATCCAATCAGGCGACGGAAGGCGATGCTGGCGGTCAGGGCATCACCGGCGCGCGAGTCGAAAACATCAGCATCCTGGGCAACCGCTTCGAGGCTGGTTTCACCGAATCGATCGATCTGCGCTCCAGCACGGGCGTGCTGCGCAGAAATCATCTCGGCGGAACTGCCGGAAGCTGCGACCTCTGTCTCGCCGGGCCGGGCGCCTACGAGGCGTCGTCCAACTTGCTGCTGGCCGGAGGCATTCCGGGCATTCTTGTGGTGCCCTCGTTCGGACTCGCACTCGTGAGTGAGGTCGAGCAGTTCATTTCCCCCGACAGATCCACAGTGGTCGTTGATCTCTTCAACAACGAGATTCACGATCATCTCCGCGTGCCGGTAGGAGTTGGAATCCGACTCGGGGCGATCGGCGTCGGTTCACCGGACGTCGCCGGGCTTGTTCAAGCGCGCGTTCATGACAACGTGCTCGTCAACAACCGTTTCGGGATGATCGTCGAGGCGGCGTTCCCGGTTCCGGGTACGAAGCTGAAAGGAGACATCGACGCGACCATGAAAGACAACAAGTTCGTTCAGAGCTGCCAGACGAACCTCCTGATTGCGTTCAGTCGCCACACGACGGTCCTCGGACTCACCGATTTCCCCTATCTACTGAATTCGACGTATCGCATCGACTTGAACAACAACCTCAAGTTCCGTGACGTGTGGTACGGCGATCCATCGGGATTCGGAAACAAGCTGATCATCGACGGACAGCTCGTTCCGAACGGCGCGAGGCAATTCTACTCAGCGGATGGCTGCCCGAATCTCGGGACGTAGCCTTCTCTGCAGCTCCGAATGCGAAACGGCTGGGCGAGTCGCGCAGTCCGCGTCAGGGAGCGCGAGACGCACGAGACTGAGTAGGCCTCGTGCGGCCCGTGGTCAGGATGTGAGTGTTCGTTCCAAAGACCGCCGTCGTGCGCGCCGTGTACGCTTGCGGTCCGCGCGTCTCCCTCGTTGCATAGGCGGCAGCGCTGAACTTCCGCCAGGTGCCGCGCATCCGACGGCCCGTGTCTAGTCTCGTCGGGCGCTCGAGTCCTGCGGCGTGTACGTGCCGACTAGCGGTCGCATTGGAGACGACGGGTAGAATCTGACAGCGGCGCGAGGGATGGCCTCTTCGTCCAGAGAGTGTTCAAGCTCGGGAAGCTCCGCTTCGTAGTAGCTCCGGTCGATTCCGGCGACGACCACATTGTGCTTGATATCGATTCCAAGGGTGACCCAGTGCGAGAAGGCAGCACCGCCGACCCGATCGCGCCAATCGCGAAGCTCGTCAAACGTGAAATTCACTTTCTGAATTTCGATCCTCGGAGGAGTCGTGTCCTCGCGGGATTGTGGATCTCTGTGCCACCCGGGCGGCAACACTCGCCGTGGCCCGGTACGGAGAAATGGGGTGAATTCACTACGGGCCACGTCGGCAGCCGATGTGTCGGTGAGCAACACGATCAGATCTCCTCGACTATCACCGAAGTAGCCACCATATCCGGGAATATTCTTGCCGCGCTCCGCCATCGCGTCTTCCGGTGGCCGCTCGCCGCGATGCGGATGTGCCGCTACTCTTGCCGCGACGCTGTCCTGTGCGGCTACTCGACTCGGATACGCGAAGCCGAGGATCGATAGCAGGACGCCGGCAGCGAGTCCTCTCGCGATCATGATCGGCTGACGCGCCATTCTGCACCTCTTTCGAGCAATGGTGCCGTTGATGCGTGACTCGGCGACTGAGACTTGCAAGACACACCATGCTTACACGCTGCGACACTGACATAGCGAAGGCGGTCTCGCGGGCAGTTA
This sequence comes from Gemmatimonadaceae bacterium, assembly GCA_035286525.1. Classification (GTDB taxonomy): domain Bacteria; phylum Gemmatimonadota; class Gemmatimonadetes; order Gemmatimonadales; family Gemmatimonadaceae; genus FEN-1250. The sequence goes on from DATHJR010000600.1 coordinate 2,952, forward strand.
GCTAATTGACTAAGGCGATAGTACCACCACTAAGCGTCACTAAACGAGGCATCGCGGATGACTATCGGCGGTGGGCGCCACTTCCTATCGGAAGAACCCGGCCATCACACCATACGCAAACGCGCCCCATTCGAAATGAGCTCCCGCGAGAACTGTGATTGCGATGCCGAGTATTGACCATCGTGCGCGAGGAGGTCGGCGCAAGAGCGCAATGCCCATTCCGAACAGTAGAGAGACGAGCAGGAGATAGCTCACGGCGCCTTAGCGGACGTCGAGCAGGCCGCAATGATCATGATTACCCTCATCGACGTGGGAGCATTGCGATGGCGGGGTCTCAGGGATTCGGCACCCACAGCACCGGCTTCCCTCCCGACCGTCCCCCGATGACATTCGACGAGTTGATGCTGGTCGTGGAGTCGGCTGGATTTCCAGGAGGCAGGATACTTGCGCCGCCGCCGGGGCCTATCACGAGTGCGATGGAGCCAAATCCGCCCGCGAACGTGTAACTAATCCCCGCCATAGTGCCAGAGTCGTTGATGGCATCCGGAACTATCTCTGGCAAGATTTGCGGATCGCTAGCAAAGAATTGCGCGATTTCGCCCTGAGAGTCGAATTCGATGCCGAGCGTGTTGGGGATGAGAACATGTCCCTCCCTGCCCACCGAAATGCCGTGATTATTCACCGCGGTGACGAAGCTGATAGCAGAATAACCGCCCGAAAGCTCATGCCATCCGGTCGCGTGTGACCACGTGAACGCCTGCGGCTCGATGTTTCCAAAGACACCATCTTCAGCGATACTGGGAACGCCGGCATTCCCAACGAAGTGGCCGTTCGCAGCTCCCGTGAACTCGGAGAAGGTGCCGCCAGCTGGCACTCCGGCGTCGATTCGCACACCCCCGACCCAGATGGCCGCGTGTCGCTCACCATTGACTTCGACACTTCCCACGACCGTTTCCGATGCACAGCCGCAAATCGCAGTCGCGATACTCGATGCAGAATCGAGAGGAATGAGCTGGCCGTTCTTGAACATGACCGCGTGCCCATCGAGATTGCCCGCGATCGTGCCGTCATTCGCGATCGCCGCAGGGATGAATGGAAGATCGCTCTTCGTGTGCGTTGCGCCGCGCCATATCGCACCGGCGCCATCTGCAATGCCTACGGCGTCGCCCCCATCGTTGATGTCCGAGACGACTCCCGTACCCGCTCCGGGCAGCTCGACAGGGGTGTAGTTCGCAAACAAGTACGCCGGGAAATTCGGGTTACGATCAACCTGTTTAGGCTCGGACGGGGCGATCGCCGTGTCAGCATGACAAGCGGCGAGTGCTACCACAGCGAATGCGACCCTGATGAACCCTGCGCTACGCATGGAGTCCTCGACGATTGTGTGGTTTAGATGCACCTCCTGTTGCGTTGTTGCAAATAGCGACCTCATCGCAAGCGTGTGCACGCGGCAGAGAATGCGGGCGACAACTATTCGACTCCGGGTGAGACGGAGGTCGGCGGTTTGACCACCTACTCGATCCTCGACTCTTGAGCGCTCGCGTGCGATGTCACGGAACCCATGACCATGTCCTGCGGGAAGCGACGACACCCAGGCGTTGAAGCCAAGGAAATTGATCGTCGAGCGCTCTCCGATGCATAATCGCTGCCATTTCTCGAAGCTGCACGAGAAACGTACGCAAGCATCCAGCGGAGATCGAAGATTCGACCCGCGACTCGTTGCGCAGTTGCGCGAGCCGCTCGCGAATGAGCGTCTCGGTCGCGGGAGAATACGTCGCCACTGCGTGCGCGTGCGCGCACGCCTCATCGAGCGCGTCGATCGCGCGTTCGGGGCGCGCGCGATCAGTCACTTAGCGATCGGTGAGCGCGACCGACGCCATGATCGCGTCATCGGCGATCGCGACGTTGTGGTGCCGCTCCACCCGCTGGCGTTGACTTATCCGCGAAATCGCTTTTTGGGGGTCGGCTCCTATCGACGCGGCAATCCCGCTGGGAGCGAACGTGACCAGCTCTGACCCTTCGGCGCCATGCAGGGGCTCATTTTCGGTTGTCAACCACGTACTCCATGACCCGACTGGGGATCGAACCCAGGACCTACGGATTAAAAGTCCGTTGCTCTAACCAGCTGAGCTATCGGGTCGCGCTATCCAGCATGTGCCTGTGTTGCAATCGCGAAAAAGGGAACGCATCCGAACTGCGCTTCATGAGCCGAGACTCGTCCGACCGCCCCGCCTGTAGCGCCACAAATTTAAGCGATCTTTCCCGCTCGCCGTCAGTGCCCAACCGACCACCCATCTCCTGCGTGCGACGAGCATCGTGCGCCGATGACGTATCAGCGCGGACTTCCCACCTTCTCCCACGCGAGAACGTACTGAACCTCCGCACCACTCGCTGGATCAATA
>DATHJR010000601.1:0-4669 GCA_035286525.1 Gemmatimonadaceae bacterium
CACCGCCGCGGTGTCCGTGGAGAAATACGGATTGCCGGTGCCGCCGGCGAAGATGACGACGCGCCCCTTATCGAGATGCCGCTGGGCGCGGCGGCGGATGTAGGGCTCCGCGATCTCCTCCATGCGGATCGCGGTCATGACGCGAGTATCGATGCTTTTCTTTTCCAGGACGTCCTGCATCGCGAGCGCATTGATGACCGTGCCGAGCATTCCCATGTAGTCGGCGCCGACGCGGTCCATTCCCATCTTCGAGAGCTGCGCGCCGCGAACGATGTTGCCGCCGCCGATCACGACCCCCACGCGAGTTCCCATCGCAACGACGGCCTTGATCTCCTCGGCGAGGCGATCGAGGACGTCGAAGTCGAAACCGGTGACGCGCTCTCCGGCGAGGGCCTCGCCGGAGAGCTTGAGCAGCACGCTCGAGTATTTGAGCGGCGGCACGCTGGCGATTACTCCTGCCCGAGCTGAAAGCGAACGAAGCGCTTCACCACGATTTTCTCGCCGACCTTCGCGGAGAGCTCCTTCACGAGGTCGCCGATGGTCTTCTTGTTGTCGCGGACGTACTCCTGCGACATGAGCGTGTGCTGCCTGTAGAATGAGTCGACCTTCCCCTGCACGATCTTCTCGCGCAGCGACTCGGGCTTGCCGCTTTCGGCGAACTGCTGCTCGGCGATGCGACGCTCGCGCTCGACCTCGGCCGCCGGAATGCCGTCGCGATCGACGGCGAGTGGCGAGGCGCTCGCGATGTGGAGCGCGATCTCGCGCACGAGCTCCTTGAACTCGTCGGTGCCCGACACGAAGTCCGTCTCGGAGTTCACCTCGACGAGCACGCCCACCTTGCCATTGTGGTGGATGTAGCTGCCGACGCGGCCCTCACTCGCGGAGCGATCCGCGCGCTTCTCGGCCTTCGCGATGCCCTTGGCGCGCAGGAGCTCGGCCGCCTTGTCCATGTCGCCGCCCGTCTCCTCCAATGCCCGCTTCGCGTCCATCATGCCCGCACCAGTCTTGCGGCGAAGCTCCTGGACGTCCTTTGCCGTAAATGCAGTCGTAGTAGCCATGTTCAATCCTTCACGCGTGTCAGCGTGTTCTGGTCTCGGGCGGCCGCCGCTCCCCGCTTGGGCCGCAACAATCATGTCGCTTCACGAGAACGCCGCCGGCGGGGCCGGCGGCGAACTCAGTTTACGTCCCAGGCTCGCCGGACACTACTCCGGCGCACCCTCACTCCGCTGCAACCTCTTCGGCCGGCGGCGCTCCGGCTTCCGGCGCGTCCGCAGCCTGTCCACCGACGTTCAGGCGAGCTGCGATCGCTTCGGGCTTCGCGCGGCGACGCGGGCGGCGACGGCGACGCTTCTCGCCTTCATCCGCGGGCTCGGTGCCGCGATCGGAGCTGTACGTCGTCTGCCCTTCCTCGCCCTCTTCGGACTCTTCGCGCTTCGGCGCCTCGCGGCGTGCCTCGGCGATCGTGTCCGCAACAGCCTTCGTGATCAACTCGACCGAGCGGATCGCATCGTCGTTGCCGGCGATCGGCACGGAGATGAGATCGGGATCGGCGTTCGTGTCGACGATGGCGACGATCGGCAGCTGCAGCTTGTTCGCCTCGGTGACGGCGATCTTTTCCTTCTTCGAATCCACGATGAAGAGCAGGCCCGGAAGCCGCCCCATGTTCTTGATCCCCGAGAGATACTTGTTCAGCTTGTCGCGCTCGCGGGACATCATGAGCTGTTCTTTCTTCGTGTAGTTCTGGAAGTCGCCGCCTTCCTCGCTGCCTGCCTCGAGATCCTTCAGGCGTCGAATCTGCTTCTTGACCGTCTGGAAGTTCGTCAGCATGCCGCCGAGCCAGCGCTCGGTGACGTACATCGCGCCGCATCGCTCGGCCTCGGCCTGCACGATCCCCTTCAGTTGGCGCTTGGTGCAGACGAACAGAATGTTCTCACCGCGCAGCACTGCGTCGCGCACGAGCTTCTGGGCGAGCTCGAGCTGGCGCAGGGTCTTCTGCAGATCGATGATGTGGATCCCGTTGCGCTCGGCGAAGATGTAGCGGCGCATCTTCGGATTCCAGCGGCGGGTCTGGTGTCCGAAATGGACACCGGCTTCGAGCAGTTGATCGAGGTTGGGCAGAGTCATGAGTACTGGTAATCCCTTCGGGTTGTGTCGGCCGCTCCCGTCATCGTTGCGATCGACCGCGCTTGGCGGCACCCGATGCAACTCGGAGAGCGTGAAAGATTCGCGACGTGCGGAAGATGCGCGTCGCGATGCTGCAACTGCTTACCGCTTCGAGAACTGGAACCGCTTGCGGGCCTTCGGACGACCCGGCTTCTTGCGCTCGACCGCACGCGCATCGCGCGTCATGAGGCCGAGGTCACGCAGCTTGCGGCGATGCGTCTCGTCCATCACGACGAGTGCGCGGGATACGGCGAGGCGCAGCGCGCCGGCCTGTCCACTCTGCCCGCCGCCTTCGAGCTTCGCCTTCACATCGTACCGACCGAGAGTATCCGTGGCCGTGAACGGCTGCTGAATCGCCGACACGAGCGTCGGACGAGGGAAGTAATCGCCGAGCGTGCGCCCGTTCACATCCCACTTGCCGGAACCGGCGCGGATGTAGAGGCGGCAGACCGCTTCCTTCCGGCGCCCGATCGTGTGCGTAATCCCTTCGGCCATTACTTGCTCTCGCTCTGACTGAGTTTGAGGACGGTTGGCTGCTGAGCCGCGTGCGGGTGGTCCGCATCCGCGTACACTCGCAGCTTGAGGCGCAGTACCTGACGTCCGAGTGCGGTCTTTGGAAGCATGCCGTACACGGCCTTCTCGATCACGCGGTCCGGGTGCTTGGCGATCATGGTCGCGAACGGCGTGAACCGCTCGTGTCCCATGTAGCCCGTGTGATGGAAGTAGCGCTTCTGCTCCGCCTTCCGACCGGTGACGCGAACCTTGGACGCATTGATGACGATGACGTTGTCGCCCGTGTCCATGTGCGGCGTAAACATCGGCTTGTGCTTGCCGCGTATGATCTGTGCGACTTCGGCCGCGAGTCGTCCGAGCACCATTCCTTCGGCGTCGACGATGAACCAGCGGTGCTCGATGTCGCTCGGTGTAGCGGTGTAAGTTCTCATGTGCGTCGAAAGGGCATGCAGGAGGCCTGCGCTCGCAATTGGGAGCGCGGCCGCCGACTAGTTGTTTGGGACAGACTCTTAAGCTACGAAAGGAGTTAGCCGTTGTCAACGCATCTGCGGAGCCTGGTAATCGCGACGTCCGCCGGCATGTTCGGATTGGTCGCTTGCAGCCATCCAGTGAGCGAACGGATCGTCGACCTCTGCACCGGATCGTCGGTCGTTCAGCACGTCGTGCTCGTCGTCGATACCCTGACCCCGAGGGCTGGTACGGACGCCGCGAAGCTCGAGGGAAAGTCGTATCCATTGACGATCAACCTGCACAGCATCCTGAGCCACCGTCGCTGCGAGGACAATCGCGGGGAGGGCGTCGTGCTCGGCTACCTCCCCGACGTGCTCACGGCCGCCGTGGCGACGCGAAAGCAGGTGATGAGGTGGGACATCGAGGGGAGGGTGCTTCGGGTGGACCTCAACCCCGGGGTGATCGACAACAATCTCAATTTCGCGCTTCCTCTGGACGGGAGCGACGGCCGTTGGTCGCTCGCGAAGCTCGCGGGACAGATCGGGTGGGGCCGGTTGCTACACGATACCGCGTCCGCGCGCTGACGCTACTCGAGCTCCACAAGCAGGGCTCCCTTCTCCACGGCGGCGCCCACGGACACGTGCACGGCACGCACCGTCCCGGCAGCCTGGGCGCGAAGCTCGTTCTCCATCTTCATCGCCTCCATCACCACGAGCCCGTCGCCGGCCGCGATCGTGTCGCCGACCTTCACGCGCAGCTGCACGATGAGCCCGGGCATCGGTGCGCGGAGTGGTGCGGGCCCCGCAGGCTTCGCGACCGACGCCTGCATGTCCCGGATCGCGCGCGCGCGGGAGTCGAGGGCTTCGGCGTCGTACCGATGACCGTCGAGCCAGAGGCGGTAGCGGCCACGCGCCACGCGCTCGCGCAGCACCATGCGGTGCACCGCGTCGTTCACGTTCAGGATGCGCACCGGCGTTCCGGCCACACGCTGCATCGACGTGCGATACTTGACTCCGTCAACTATTGCTTCCCCGCGCTGCACATCGACGGTGTATCGCTGGCCATTGACCTCGACGACGTAGATCACGCCGACACCGGCACGAGCTCGCACACGCTTTCTACGTGTGCCGTCTGGGGAAACATGTCGTAGGCGCGGAGCGACGCGATGCGGTAGCGCGGCATCCGCGCGAGATCTCGCGCGAGCGTCGCCGGATCGCAGCTGACGTACACGATGGCGCGGGGCGCCGGAGTGCTCTGCTCGAGCTGCTCGGTCACGCGCCCATCGACTCCGGTGCGCGGCGGGTTGAGCACTACGACATCCGCGGGCAGGAGCGACGAGAGCACCTCCTCGACCTTGGCGGAGATCGCGGTCGATCCGGCGGGGAGCCGCACCGCCGCGTGCGACGACGCGTCGGAGTCCAGCTCGATCGCGTGCACGCGCACCCCCGTGCGCGCGAGCGCGAGCGCGAGCTCCCCTGCGCCGGAGTACCCATCGATGACGCTCTCCGGCTCGTGCGACAGCACGCGCGCGAGGACGTAGTCG
>DATHJR010000602.1:0-18542 GCA_035286525.1 Gemmatimonadaceae bacterium
GTCGACAGAAGCGCGGCGCCGCCCGCGCCCTGCAAGAGTCGCCAGATCACGAGCTCGCTCAGGCTGTGCGAGGTGCCGCACAGAAACGACGCGATGATGAAGAGCAGAATCGAGAACGTCAGGTAATTGCGCCGTCCGAACCGCTCGGTGAAGAACGCGGTCATCGGCAGCACGACGACGTTGGCGAGAATGTACGACGTACTCACCCACGCGATCTCCTCGGTCGTCGCACCGAGATTTCCGGCCATCTGCGGGAGCGAGACGTTGATGATCGTGGTGTCGAGCACCTCCATCACGGCCGCCGTGATGAGGCCGAGGAGGATGAGCCACCGGTACGGAACGCCTTCGTCGCTGACTGTCTGAGCGGGAGCTACTTGTGAGGCCACGCGGTCCGAATCAAGAGGGTGTCAGCAGTCAACGCCTAGGAGGTGGCCGTAAGTTCCTGACCGGCCAGTACCGGGGCACGGGCTTTTCCCCGATCCTTCGCCCGCCGACTTCCGCTCTTCACCCCCCGAAGGTGGTCGTCCACCGCCCAGAGGTTCACTCCAGAGGGGAACTCGCATAAAGTCCCCCGGTGCGCAATTCACTCGTAGTCATCGTCGCGCTGGCCGGTGTCGCCGTCCCCGCCGCGCGAGCCCAATGTCGTCCGGGCCCCGCTAGCAACGAGGCCAAACTTCTCGCCTTTTACTCCGCTCCGATCGCCTTCTCGGCGCTCGATGCGCCGAGTCGTTCGTCGGCGTGGCACGTCGAGCTTCAAGCCGAGGCATCCCCCGTTCCGGCCGCGGATCCGGCGATCGATCACGCGAGCGAATGCTACACCGCCAGCGCGAAGCAGCATTCGCGGCTGACGAAAGTGTTCGCGCGTCCGCGGGTGATCGTCACCCTGCCCCTCGGGCTGGCCCTGGAAGCCAGCTACATCCCGCAAATCCAGGTGGGCGATGCGAATCCGAATCTGGGAGGCGCCGCCCTGTCCGAGACCGCGCCACTGCGCAGTTTTGGCCCGTTCGGATCGTCCGCCATCATGCTTCGCGCGAACGCCACGTTCGGCCACGTGCGTGGTCCGATCACTTGTTCGCAGTCGTCGTTGCAGCAAAGCGAGCCCGACAGTGCCTGCTTCGGAAGCAGTCCGTCGAACGACACCTTCTCGCCGACGATGTTCGGGCTCGAGGGCGTATATGGAGTAAAGAGCCGCGGCGGGCGCTTTGAGTTCTTCGCCGGTTCCGGCGTGACGTGGCTCCGGCCTCGCTTCGAGGTCGGCTTCACGAATCTCGACGGATTCACGGACAACACTCGCGTCGAGGTGAATCTGGAACGGTGGTCGCTGCTCGGAGGCGCGACCCTACACTTGCCGGCGTCGTTCTCCCTGACCACCGAGGTCTATTCGGTACCCAAGGACGTTACGACCTGGCGCGTGGCCGCCAGCTATCGGCTGCACTAATGGAGGCGCCGTGGCCGGCCGTTCGGCAGCTGGGATGGGTACGACTGGCGGAGTTTGGGCTCGGAACAATCTTCGTTGCGGCGGGATGCGTGAAGCTGGCAGGAATTCCCTTCATGGTCGATCTGTTCGCGAGCTTGGGCTTCGGCCAATGGCTTCGTTACGTGACTGCACTCGTTGAGCTTGGCGGGGGCATACTGCTCCTCTTGGGCCGACTGCAACACCTCTCGGCGATGGCGCTGGCCGTGATCATGGTCGGCGCCACCGACGCAAGCGTCGTGGTATTCGATCGCTCGCCGATCCCGCCCTTTCTCACGCTCCTCGCGCTGCTCGTGGTCGCGTGGAAACGCCGCCCTTCCGCCGCAGGCGATCGAAAGCAATGATGTTGTCGATGGAAATGGCTCGCCCCGCGATCGAGGTGCAACGTGAGCGCGCCGAGCGGCTGCTCAACGGCGTTCGCGCCGCGGTGCTGCTGTCTCTCGCGCTCACCGCGCTGCTGTACGGTCCGCACGTTCCGGTCTCGGTGCAGCGCGCCAACTGGACGGTGCTGATTCCGACGCTCGCCTGGTCGCTCGCGCAGTTCTGGCTCGACGCGCACCGGCATCTCCGCGACAAGCCGCTACCGTCGTGGGTCGCGCTGGTCAATCCGCTCGTGGACATCACGGCGGTGACTGCCATTCTCGCGGGCTACAGCTTCGCCGAGCCGAGCGCGCTTGCGCTCAAGTCGCCGATCTTTCTGGCCTACTTCGTCATCCTCGCCGCGCGTCCGATCGCATCGTCCACGCGCAAGGCGGCGGCCGCCGCCGCTTTGGTGGTGGTGCAATACAGCGTGCTCGTGTGCGTGTTGTTTTTCAACGGACGCGTTCCGATGACCGACAGTCCGATCATCGCCAGCGGTAGCGCGGCGGTGTCGTTTCTGGACGAAGGCGCGAAGATCCTGCTGCTCGTCGTCGCCGGAGCAATCGCGACCTACGCGACGTCGTGGCACGAGCGGCTGGCGGAGACGTACTATCGCGAATCGCAGGAGCGCGAGGATCTGCGTGTTGCGCTCGCGCAGGCGCAGCTGCGAAGTCTGCGATTGCAGTTAAATCCGCATTTTCTGTTCAACACGATGAACGGAATCGTCGCGCTGATTCCGAGCGATCCACGATCGGCGGAGCGCATGATGACGGGACTGAGCGACTTTCTGCGCCTTTCCCTGCACAACGCGGGCGAGCAGGAAGTGCCGATCGAACGGGAAATTCAGCTGCTCGAGCGCTACGTAATGATTCAGCAGCTGCGCTTTCAGGACCGCCTGCAGATCTCGATCGCGATCGATCCCGCGGCCAGCCATGCGCTCGTGCCCAATCTGCTCCTTCAGCCGCTCGCGGAGAATGCGATTCGGCACGGGCTGAGTCCGCGCGCCTGCGGAGGCAAGCTGCAGATTCGCGCGCATCGAAATGGCGACATGGTGCAGCTGGCGGTGATCGACGATGGCGTCGGTTGCGAGCTCACCGGCCCCAACGAGCTTCCGAAGGGCATCGGGCTGAGCAACATTCGAGAGCAGCTCGAGCGATTATACGGCGATTTGCACACGTTCGAGGTGACGACCGCGCCCAGTGCGGGCTTCGCGGTGCGCATCTCGATTCCGTATCACACTGGAGAGGAGCTGTCGTGAGTGCCGCAACAGAGAAGAGCGATCCAGCGCGGATTCGCGTGCTGGTTGTCGATGACGAGCCGCTCGCGCGCGCGCGCATGCGGACGCTGATCGCCGATCATCCCGACATCGACATCGTCGGCGAGTGCGGGAATGGGGCGGAGGCGATTCTGGCAATCGACAAGCACTCGCCCGATCTCGTGTTCCTCGACATCCAAATGCCGGAGATCGATGGCTTCGGCGTCATCGAAGCCGTCGGCCCCGACCGTATGCCTCTCGTCATTTTCGTGACGGCGTACGACGAATACGCCGTACAGGCGTTCGAGGTACACGCGCTCGACTACCTCCTCAAGCCGGTCGAGCGGGAGCGCTTCGCTGCCGCGCTCGAGCGAGCGAAGGCGCGGCTCGCGGGTCCTGCGGCGGCGCGCAGCGACCCGGGGCCCGACAAGCATCAGCTCCAGGCGCTCCTCGAACACCTCGGGCGGAGGCAGCGCCGCGACCTGCGACTCGCGATCAAGGTCGATGGCCGGCTGCTGCTGATCCGCACGGCGGAGATCGACTGGATCGAGGCGGTGGACAATCACGCCAAGATTCACGTCGGCGCGGACACCCATCTCGTCCGGGACACGCTCACCCGGCTCGAGTCGCGACTGCCGGCGGCGCGCTTCCTTCGGATTCATCGCTCCACGATCGTGAACACTGAGCGCGTGAAGGAGCTGCAGCCCTGGTTCCAGGGAGACTTCGTCGTGATTCTGCACGACGGCTCCAGGCACACCAGCGGCAGGAGCTATCGCCAGCGGCTGCAGGCGTTCATCCGCGACGCGTTGTAATCACTCGAATCGGATTCGATGCACCGGCTGCATCCCGGATTTGCGCCTGTCGCGCGGGCTGGCAGTAACAAGGTGAAGTACGGAGAGAACGGACCAGGACGGACACGGACGGAGAATTGCTTTTTTCACTCCTCCGTTAGTGTCCGTTCTCCGTCCGTTTTTTTCGTATCATCCAATTGTTGACGCTTGTGTTTCGCGCGCCGAGGCTCGGCTTCGCGAGATCGTTGTCTGCTTCAAAATGATCGGCAAGGCGCGAGCGCACATCGCTTGAGTCGCGATGGAAAGCGGCTCCCGTCACTTTCATGACGGGAGCCGCGCATGGTGCTGCAAGGTGTTCCTCCGAGCCGCCGGCGCCTACTGAACGTTCACGACTCCGGTCATTTGGGGATGAATGGAGCAGTGATAGTGGTAGGTGCCCGCAACCGTGAAGTTGCGTCCGACGTTCGCGTTCGAGGTGGCCTCGATGTCGGTGACCGACCCGGGATGGGCGTCCCACGTGACCGTATGCGCGACCGACTGAAAATGCCAGGTTACCGTCGACGTTCCGCCGGATCGTGCAACGGAGATCGAGTTCGGATCGAACGCCAATGAGGCCAGCGCCGTCACGCTGCCACTTGCGGTTGGCGATGACACCGTGATCGTCTGAGACCCCGACTTGGTGATGCTCCCGGCCGTGATCGATGCCGAAATTGTCGAGGTGCCATTCGCGACGCCGGTCACAACGCCGCTCGCCGCGTCCACGGTCGCCGCCGCCATATTGGACGATGACCAGGTGGGCGCGGGCGCACCGGCGAACGTCGCGCCATTCTGGTCTTTTGCCGTTGCGGTGAGCGTCGTCGTGCTCCCCACAGTTACGGTCGGCGATGCCGGCGCGACCGCTACAGATGTAAACACGGGCGATGGACCGTTAACATTTCCGCCGCCGCTCCCTCCACACGCAATCATCGACGCGGCCACACTCCCAGCGGCAATTATGCGCACAACACTTCGTAACATGGCCTGAGCTCCCAGAGAAAGGTTCCTAAGGTGTGACACGTCAGTTTAGAACGCCTCACAACAGCAGAGAACCAATCGGGGGCGAAGTGCGTGCTCTACGGGGCGAACGCCACCGGGAGCGGTGCTACCGTGTGGATTGCTGCTCGGTCCACGCGCCACCAAGCGCCTTGTAAAGTTGCACTCCGGACACCAGCTCCTGCCTCTGCGCCTGCGTCAGCGCGAGCTCGCTCGAGAACAGGTTCCGTTCGGCGTCCAACACCTCCAGATAGCTCGAGACGCCATTCTGGTAGCGCCGGTTCGCGAGATCGAACGCCCGGCGAAGCGCGTCGACCTGGCGCTGTTGCGCAACCGCCTGATCGCGAGAGGTTCGCACGCCCACGAACGCATCCTCTGCCTCTCGCCGCGCGACGAGCACGGCCTGTTCGTAGCTGAATCGGGCCTGATCGGCCCTCGCGCGCGAGGCAGACAGCTCACTGCGCAACGCGCCGCCGTGGAAGAGCGGAATCGAGATGCCACCAAAGATCTGATAGATGTCGCCGTTCTTCTGGAAGGTGTTGCTCAACTTGTCGCCCTGCGTGCCGTACTGACCCGACAGCGACACGGTAGGAAAAAGCGCCGCCTGCGATGCCCCTACCCGCGCGTTGGCCGCCACGAGCGCCTCTTCCGCCTGGCGAACATCCGGCCGGCGCGCGATGAGCCCCGCCGGAAGCTCGGTTGGCAGCACAAACGTCCCGAGCACGCCCGTAAGCGACTGCCCGCGCGCGATTGCGCCGGGCGCGTGCCCCACCAGCACGCTCAGCGCGTTCTCCTGCTGCGCAATCTGGCGCTGGAAGTCCGCGATGCTGACGGCTGAATTGTCGACCTCCGACTCGAACTGTCGCACGTCGAGCTCGGAGATGAGGCCCTGCTGGTAGCGGCGCAGCGCGAGGTTCAGTGTTTGCTGGCGCGACGCGAGCGTGCGCTGAGAGATCTCGAGATCGAGATCGAGCTCGCGCAGCTGCAAATACGCCGTGGCCACGTCGCTCACCAGCGTGAGGATGACGGACCTGCGCCCCTCCGCGCTCGCCAGATATTCCGCGCGCGCCGCCTGGCCGTTTCTGCGCAGCCGCCCCCAGAAATCGAGCTCCCACTGCAGATTCGCGGTGATCTGCACGACGTTGAACGCCGCCGTCGCAGGCGGCAAGATGACGATCTTCTCCCGGCCCCCCGTGCCCACTGCGTCGATCCGCGGATAGTAGGACCCCTTCGCCACCCCGTATTCAGCCCGGAATTCAGCGATCGACGCGATAGCGACTCGGACATCGCGGTTGTTGCGCACCGCCGTGTCGATGAGCGCCTGCAGCGCGGGATCCTTGATCAGCTCGGCCCAGCTGAGCTCCGTATTCGCATCGAGCGCGCGCGATTCGTAGCTGGCGCGCCAATCGGTGCGCCGCAGCGTCGGCACGCCCGAGGAGGTGTCCGGCTGCGCGCCGGGAGGAGCGATCAGACTCCTCCCGTTCGCGAGCGAGTCGAAGAACGAGCGCACCGAGTCTTCCGACTTCGATGGTGCGCGCCACTCGGGCGCCGTCTCGATTGGCGGCCGCTTGTAGTTTGGTCCCACAGCGCAGCCAGCGACGACGACGAGCGCGAGCAGCTGCGGTGCAACCGTGCGTAGAACCCTCATGCTCAGTCGTCCCCCGCAACGGAGCCCGCCACCACCGGAGTGCTCGCACCTTGCCGTTTGAACTCTCCGCGCTCACTCAACATTCGAATCTCGGCAAAGAATGAGGGAACGAAGAAAATTCCAACGGTCGTGGCGAAGAGCATTCCGAAGAACACGCCGGTGCCGATGGAATGGCGGCTCTGCGCGCCGGCGCCGCTGGCAACGAGCAGCGGGACGACGCCGAGGATGAACGCGAAGGAGGTCATGAGAATGGGGCGCAGTCGTTCGCGCGCCGCCTCGACGGCCGCCTCGCGAATCGAGAGCCCCTGAGCGCGGAGCTCGTTCGCGAACTCCACGATCAGAATCGCATTCTTCGCCGCCAATCCCACGACGACGATGAGTCCTACCTGAAAGTAGACATCGTTCGGCATATGCCGGATCCAGACGCCGAGGAGCGCGCCGAGGAGCCCGAACGGAACGCCGAACAGCACGGCGAATGGAATCGACCATGACTCGTAGAGTGCCGCGAGCACGAGGAAGACCATCATGATTCCCATGGTGAAGACGAGCGTCGCGGTACCGCCCTGCACCTCCTCGTACGACTGTCCGCTGAACGCGTAGCCCATCCCCAGCGGCGCGTACTTCGTATCGGCGAGATTGCGCACCGCCTTGAGCAGCTGCCCGGAGCTCTTGCCCGGGGCCGGCGTTCCGTTCACGACGGCCGCCGTAAATCCGTTGAAGCGCGTCACGATGTTCGGCGCGCCCTTGAACTCCGTCGTCACGAGCGATGACACCGGAATCATCTGGGCGCTCGGCCCGCGCACGTAGAGGCGCCCGACATCTTCGGGGCGCTCGCGAAACTGCGGCTGCGCCTCGATCTGCACGCGGAACGTCTTGCCATAGATGTTGAAGTCATTGACGTACAACGTCGACAGCATCGCCTGTTGGGTCTGAAAGAGATCCGTGAGCGAGATGCCGAGCGCCTTCACCTTTTCGCGATCGACGTGCACGAAGAGCTGCGGGAAGTTGACGTTGATGTTCGTGGACAGCCCCTGCGCTTCCGGCAGCTTGTTCGCTTCGCCCACGAACTGCTGGGCGAGCCCCGCGAACTTCGTGACGTCGTTCACGCTGCGGTCCTGCAGATTCATCTCGAGGCCCGCGGTCACGCCGAGTCCCGGAATCTCCGGGAAGTTGAAGCCGAAGATGAGCGCTTCCTTGATCTGCGAGAACGCGCCATTCGCCTTGCCAAGAATGGCGTCGAGCTGCGTGTCGGGCGTCTTGCGCTTGTCCCACGGCGCGAGCCCCGCGAAGACCGTCGCTGAGCTGGTCTGCGCCGCACCGCCCTGCAGCAAGCTCAGTCCCGTGAGCGCCACCGTGCGCGACACGCCCGGCTGCGCCATCAGATATTTCTGCACGCGCTCCACCACCGCGTCCGTCCGCTGACGCGATGCGCCCGAGGGCAGCTCGATCGCGATGGCGAAGAAGCCCTTGTCCTCGGTCGGAAGAAATCCGCCTGGCACGGTGCGCACGAGCAGGATCACGAGCGCGATAACCACCGCGAAGGCCGCGAAGACCGCCTTGGGACTGCCGAGCATGCGGCCGAGCGCACCCAGGTAGCCTTTGCGCGATCGGTCGAACGTGCGATTGAACCAGGCGAACGGCCCCCGCTCGGGCGGATGATCGCCGGGGCGCAGCAGCACCGAGCAGAGCGCGGGCGTGAGCGTCAACGCGACGACACCGGAGATCACGACCGACAGCACAATCGTCACCGCAAACTGCTTGTACATCTGCCCAGTGATTCCTCCCACCAGAGCGACAGGGATGAACACCGCGCACAACACGGCCACAATCGCGATCAGCGCGCCCGTTACCTGCTTCATCGCCTTGTCCGCCGCGAGGCGCGGAGAAACCTTGTCCTGCTCCATGATGCGCTCGACGTTCTCGATCACGACGATCGCGTCATCGACGACGATTCCGATCGCGAGCGTCAGGCCGAACAGCGTGAGCAGGTTGATCGTGAAGCCGAGAACCCACAGCCCGAAAAACGTGCCGATGATCGATACCGGCACCGCGAGCAGTGGAATGAGGGTCGAGCGCCAGTTCTGCAGGAAAACGAAGACGACGAGCGTCACGAGCGCCATCGCGATGAGCAGAGTGTTCACGACCTCATGGATCGACGTCGTCACAAACGGCGTGGTGTCGAAGCCGATCTCCTGATGCACGCCGGCGGGGAACGTCTTTTCCAGCTCCGCCATGCGCTTGACGTAGGCGTTCCGCACCGCGAGCGCGTTGGCGCCAGGCCTGAGATACACAATGATCGCGGCGACGGGCTTGTCGTTATACATGCCAATCAGCCCGTAGTCGCGGGCGCCGAGGCGCACGGTGCCAACGTCCGAGACTCGAAGCACCGACCCGTCGGGGCGCGCGCGGATGATGATCTGCTCGAACTCCTCCGGCGTGCTCATTCGGCCGAGCGTCGTCACCGGGAGCGTGAGCTGCGTGCCCACCGGGGCAGGCTCGCGTCCGACGGAGCCGGCGGGATTGGTGTTGTTCTGCTCGTTCACGGCCGCGTTGACATCCGAGACCGTCACCCCGAGCTGCGCCATCTTGTCGGGATCGAGCTCGATGTTCATCGCGAAGTTCAGGTTCCCAAACGTCGTGGCGTTGCCGACGCCGGGGATGCGCTTGATCTCATCCTCGAGATAGATCTTCGAGTAGTTGTTGAGGAACTCACCTTGATAGCGCGGGTCCGTCGAGGTAAGCACCCCCACCAGCAGAATGTCGGGCTGCGACTTCTGCACGATCACGCCGTTGCGCCGGACCTGTTCGGGAAGCTGCGGCGTTGCGAGGGCGATCTGGTTCTGCACGTCGACGGCCGCGAGATCCTGATCGCGCGAGATGTCGAACGATACCTGCAGGCTCATGGAGCCGTCGCCCGAGCTCGTGGACTTATAGTAGAGCAGCCCCGGAATGCCGGCGAGCTGCTGCTCGATCGGAGCGGCCACGGTGGTGGCGACGTCGAGCGCGGTCGCGCCCGGATAGTTCGCCGAGACCTGTACCACAGGCGGCGTGACATTCGGATAGCGGGCGATCGGAAGCTTGCTCAGCGCAAACAGTCCGAGCAGGAGGATGACGATCGAGATCACCCCCGCGAAGATCGGGCGGCGGATGAACAGGTTGCCAATCTGCTCGGCATCCTGATCCACCTCTATCTTCGGCCGCGGCTGATCCAGTGGATCCGAGCTCGCGGCGCTCATCGGGTAACCTGCACGCGTGCGACGGTGTCGCCGGGCGTCTTCAGGGTGCTGTCGGTCTTGGGATCGTACGGAGACGGATGCACCGGTCGTCCCGGCCCCACCTTCAGTGTGCCGTCGACGATCACCTGGTCTCCAGGCTTGAGCCCCTCTTCGATGAGCCACCGACCATTGTCCCACGACGTCGCGGACACGTCGCGCGCCATCGCCATGTTGTTGGCGCCGAGAAGATAGACGAAAGTGCCCGAGAGCCCCTGTTGCACCGCGCGCTGCGGAACGAGTAGTGCGCTGTCACGTGTGATGCCGAGCGGCTTCACACGCACGAACTGCCCCGGGAGCAGAATATGCTCGGGGTTCGGCACCGAGGCGCGCAGAAGCAACGTGCCGGTGTTGTACTGCAGCGATTGGTCGACGAACGTGACGACTCCCGGATGCGGAAAGGCGCTCTTGTCGGACAGAGTGATCGCAACTTTGAGCTTTCCTCCGGCGATCATCTTTCGCGTCGCCTCGTTGTGACGCCACGCGAGCACGTCCTTGTCCGACGGATTGAAGCTCACGTAGATCGGGTCGACCTGCTCGACGGTCGTGAGCAGATCGCTCGGTCCCGTCACGCGCGCGCCGAGCACGAGCAGCGCGCGACCGGCGCGGCCGCTGATCTGTGCGCGCACGAACGTGTCGTCGAAGTTCTTCTTCGCCTCATCGACCGCGCCGCGCGATTGGTCGACACCGGCGCGCGCCTGCTGCAGCTCGGTCTCCGCGTTGTCGACATCGACCTGCGCCACCGCGTGCTCCGCGAGGAGCGGCTGAACGCGATTCAAATTGCGCTGCGCGTTCGCAAGTCGAGCCTGCGCGTTCGCCAACGTTCCCTGCGCGCTTCGGAGCGCCGCCTCGTAGGTGGTAGGATCGATGCGATAGAGCACCGTTCCGGCGGCAACATCGGTACCTTCGGTGTAGGGTCGCGCGACGATCACGCCGGTGATCTGCGAGCGAACCTCCACCGCCTTCGATGCCTCGGCCTGACCGACGTAGTCGAGCTTGGCTTGGACAGTCTCCGGCTTTACCGTGATAACGGTGACATCCGGCGGCGGGTACGCGGGAGGCGCGGCCTTGGTGCAGGCGGCGATGAGGACGCAGAAAATAATCGCTGCGCGGCTGAGTTGGACGGACACAGATTTCATTGGTGACGAGCTGGATGCGTGTGGTGAGCGAGCGAGGCCGAATGCGCGTCAAGGGAACTCATACGGGAACGAGCGCATCTGGCCGACATTTAGTTCCTTGACCCAACACTCGACGGGGAGCGCTCGAAACGTGGAGACACGACGGATCGGAAAGTTGGAAGTTTCAGTGATCGGACTCGGATGTAACAACTTCGGCTGGCGCATCGATGAGCAGACCACTCGCAGCGTCGTCGATGCGGCCATCTCCGCCGGAATCAACTTCTTCGACACCTCCGACACGTACGGCAAAACCAAAAGCGAACAGTTCCTGGGCCGCGCGCTCGCCGACAGACGGGCGAGTGTGATCGTCGCGACAAAGTTCGGTAAGCCGGTGGATGACACGCATACCGGGGCGCGCCCCGAGTACGTGATCCAGGCGTGTAACGACAGTCTGCGGCGTCTGGGCACGGATTACATCGACCTCTACCAGCTTCACGCGCCCGACCCCACGGTGCCGATTGCCGACACACTTGGCGCGCTCAACGAGCTGGTGGCCGGCGGCAAGGTGCGCGAGATCGGATGCTCCAACTTCTCGGCAGAGCAGATCGACGAGGCAGAGCACGCGAGCGAGACCCTGCACCTCGCGCGCTTCGTGAGCGTGCAAAATCACTATAACTTGCTCAAGCGGGACGACGAGAACGACGTCATACCTGAATGCGAGCGCCTGGGCATCGCCTACCTTCCCTACTTCCCGCTCGAAAGCGGCCTCCTCACTGGCAAGTTCCGCGAGGGAAAGGGTGCGCCCGAGGGCACGCGAATCGCGGATGGCGGATGGCTGGCGGAGAAGTTCACCGACCGCAATCTGGAGACCGTCGAGCGACTCATCGCGTTCGCCGATGACCACGGCCACACGCTGCTCGAGCTCGCGACGTCGTGGCTGCTTCGCCTGTCCGTCGTTGCATCGGTGATCGCAGGCGCAACGAGCGCGCAGCAGGTGAGGAGCAATGCGGCCTCACCGAATTGGCAGCTCACGCCGAGCGACATCGCGGCGGTCGATGGAATTCTCAATCACGCCTGACCCGGCGTGTTCACATCGAAGCAGGAGTACGCCCATGTCAACCACGAATGAAACCAGGACTCGAGAGCTGTTGGCGGTTGGCACGCAGGCCCCCGACTTCAGCCTGAACTCGACACCCGATCAACGTGTGTCACTCTCCGCTTTCAGGGGCAAACCGGTGGTGCTCGTGTTCTATCCCGCGGATTGGAGTCCGGTGTGCGGCGACCAGGTTGCTCTCTACAACGAGATGCTCGACGAGTTTGCCAACTCGAACGCGCAGCTGCTCGGCATCTCCGTGGACGGCGTCTGGTGCCATCTCGCCTTCGCGAAGGACCGCAACCTGCACTTCCCGCTCCTCTCGGATTTCGAGCCAAAAGGGAAAGTGTCGAAGCAGTACGGTGCGTACCACAATGATCTCGGCCAGTCCTCGCGCGCGTTGTTCGTGCTCGATGCCTCCGGCGTCATTCGCTGGACGCACCTGTCACCCGACGGCGTGAACCCGGGCGCCGACGGAATCCTCGAGGCGCTCGAGGCCCTCACTCCCGCGCAGCGCGGCACCGTGGCCGCCGGGAGGTCCTCGTGAGTACGAGAACGGAACGAGCGACGCTCACGCCACCGATAAGCGAGCGTGATCACGCACAGGGACCATCCACCGCGAAGGTGACGCTCGTGGAGTATGGCGACTACGAGTGCCCGTACTGCGGAAGCGCGTACCCGATCGTGAAAGCGCTGCAGAAGGCGATGGGCAAGGAGCTTCGCTTCGTCTTTCGAAACTTTCCGCTCAGGGAAGCGCACCCGCACGCACTCCATGCGGCGATCGCGGCGGAGGTGGTGGGCACGAAGGGTGAGAAGGCCTTCTGGGGGATGCACGACACCCTCTATGAGAATCAACAGGCGCTCGAGGACACAGATCTCGCCGGCTACGCGAAGAAGTTCGGCGTTGCGGTGGAGGAGTTGGCAACGGCGTTCGAGGGCGGTCCAATCGTCGACCGCGTGCGCGCCGACTTTCGGGGCGGCATCAGAAGTGGCGTGAATGGAACGCCAACGTTTTTCGTGAACGGCGATCGCTACGACGACAATTGGACCGACATCCCAGCCTTCCTCGCAGCTTTGCGCGCCGCTGCCGTAGCGAACGCGTGACGCGGGGATGTGACAGTGTTGCTATCGCGAAGTCGCGCCTCGTGAGGTCTCGCACTTCTTCGAGGGAACGAAGATGCACGCCGGGTGCTTGATCGGAGATACTCGTATACGCATTCGACACAGGATGATTCTTGATGACGCACACCGCTGAGTACGCCGAGAAGCAAGCGGAGTTGGCTCCGACGAAGACCGCCGCCTATGCGGCGCTGAGCGCGAAGACCCCGATCGAGCCGTTTCAGATCGAGCGCCGCGCCCCTCGACCGAACGATGTTGCGATCGAGATTCTCTTCTGCGGCGTCTGCCACTCCGATATTCACCAGGCGCGCGACGAATGGGGAGGCTCGATCTTTCCGATGGTGCCCGGCCACGAGATCGTCGGGCGCGTCTCGAGCGTCGGCAGCGCGGTCA
Organism: Gemmatimonadaceae bacterium; assembly: GCA_035286525.1. Taxonomy (GTDB): domain Bacteria; phylum Gemmatimonadota; class Gemmatimonadetes; order Gemmatimonadales; family Gemmatimonadaceae; genus FEN-1250. Next base: position 13,556 of record DATHJR010000602.1, read on the forward strand.
CGAAGTTCAAGGTGGGAGAGCTCGCTGGCGTCGGCTGCATGGTCGACTCGTGCCGCCAGTGCGTGAACTGCAAGGACGGGCAGGAGCAGTATTGCGTCAAGCACGCGACGCTCACCTACAACGGCCGCGACAAGAACGGTGAGGTCACATACGGCGGATATTCCACTTCGATCGTCGTCGACGAAAACTACGTCCTCCATATCTCCGACAAGCTCGACCTCGCCGCGACCGCCCCGCTTCTCTGCGCGGGAATCACGACGTACTCGCCGTTGCGCCACTGGAACGTCGGCAAGGGAACCAAGCTCGGCGTCATGGGCCTTGGCGGACTCGGCCACATGGGTCTCAAGTTCGGTCACGCGTTCGGAGCGCACGTCGTTCAGTTCACGACCTCAAAGAACAAGGTCGCCGACGCCAGGAAGCTCGGCGCCGATGAGGTGGTGATCTCGACGGACGCCCAGCAGATGGCAGCGCACGCAGGTAGCTTCGACTTCATCCTCGACACGATCTCCGCGCCGCACGACATCGCGGCCTATCTGAACCTCCTCAAGCGCGACGGCGTGCTCTGCCTCGTCGGCGCTCCGGATGAGCCTCTATCGGTACCCGTGTTTTCCTTGCTCGGTCGTCGCGCGTCGCTGGCTGGATCGGGAATCGGTGGAATCGCGGAGACGCAGGAGATGCTCGATTTTTGCGCTGAGCACGGTATCGTGTCCGATATCGAGATGATTCCCATTCAGAAGATCAACGAGTCGTACGACCGCATGCTCAAGAACGACGTGAAATACCGCTTCGTGATCGACACGAATTCGCTCAAATCGGGCGCCGCCGCGGTCTGATCACGTCGGAGTTGTAAAAAATCGAGTCGCGTTGACCGGCGGCTCAGTCTTGTGACGAAAGCGACCGCGATTGCGCGGTCGCTTTCATGTGTTTCGCTACTATATTCGGCAGTCTTCTCGTGCATGGTGGCAATCCGGTGAGCTCTCGATCACGGCCCGAGGAAGCCGACATAGACAGCGGCGGAGAGAACGCGCACCCGCACAGCTTCACCTCGCCCGAAAGCGGCGCGGTCGAGCGGATGATGCCGCTGGTGTATGAAGAGCTCCGGCGAATCGCGAGCCGCCAGCTTCGACACGAGGGCGTCGGCCATACCCTGAACACCACGGCGCTGGTCCACGAGGCCTACCTGCGGCTCGCGGCGCCATCGCGCCTGGATGTCAGCGGCCGAGCGGAATTTCTCTCGATCGCCGCGGTGGCCATGCGGCGGGTGCTGATCGACTACGCGCGGCAGCGTACGGCGCAAAAGCGCGGCGGCGTCCAGATTCGCGTGGAGCTCGATGACCTCGAGGTGGCCGCCGACGATCGCGCCGAGCAGTTGGTTGCACTGGACGAGGCTCTCACCGCGCTCGCCGCTGCCAACGCGAGACTCGCACGCGTGGTTGATTGTCGCTTCTTCGGAGGCATGAGTCAGGAGGAGACGGCGATGGCGCTTCACCTCACGCCGCGCACCGTGCGCCGGGACTGGACGAAGGCGCGCATGTGGCTGGCCGTCGCCATGGATCCGGAGCAGGCGTGACGCGAGCGGCCGTTACGGAGCTCTGGGAGCAGATCGAGCCCATCCTCGACAACGCACTCGAGCTGCCCCCCGAGTCGTGGCCCGCGTATCTCGACACCGCATGTGGCGCGGACACACGTCTGCGCGAGGCGGTCGAACGCCTCCTCGTGTCCGCCGGAAATACGGAGGCTGCGATAGCGTCCGACGCGGGGGCCGTCGCCTGGGCGGAGCCGTTGTTCAGAGAACGCGAGCCTGCCCCGCCATCGCGCATCGGACCCTACGTGATCCACCACCTGCTCGGCCGCGGCGGCATGGGCTCCGTCTACCTGGCCGCGCGCGACGACGCCGAGTTCGCGCCGAGGGTCGCGCTGAAGGTGATGCGGAGCGGGCTCGATCAGGATCGCGTGCTGCTTCGTCGCTTCGCGGAGGAGCGACAGATCCTGGCCGCGCTCGAGCATCCCGGCGTCGCACGACTCCTCGAAGGCGGGATGACATCCGACGGCCATCCCTGGTTCGCGATGGAATACGTCGACGGAATGCCGCTCAACCGCTACGTCGAGGCGCACGAGCTCACGCTCGCCGAGAAGCTCGGCCTGTTCGTGCAGATTTGCCACGCGGTATCGTACGCGCATCGTAACCTGATCGTCCATCGCGACCTCAAGCCGTCGAACATCCTCGTCACAGCGGACGGACGCATCAAGCTGCTGGACTTCGGTATCGCGAAGCTCCTCGCGCCGACCATTGCGGGTGACGCGCCGATCACGCGCACCGGCTTTCAGCCGTTCACGCCCGAATACGCGAGCCCCGAGCAGGTGCTCGGCGAGCCCGTCACGACCGCTGCCGACGTGTACGCACTCGGAGTCGTGCTGTACGAGCTGCTCACGGGCGAGCGGCCGCTGTACCTGGCTCGATCGCATCCGGCCGATTGGGCCCGTATCGTTCGCGAGGCGGAGCCCCGCGCTCCGTCCGCCGTCGTCGCGGACGGTCGCGCCCTGCGCGGCGACCTCGACACGATCGCGCTCATGGCGCTGCGCCGCGAGCCCGAGCGCCGATACGCGTCAGTCGACAGACTTGGCGACGACGTGCGACGGCACCTCGAGCAGCGCCCGGTACTTGCGCGCGCGGACAGCCGCCTCTACCGCACCAGGAAATTCGTGCGACGGCAGCGCGTGGCGGTGACCATCGGAGCGATCATCACGATCGGTCTCGCGACCTTCGGCATCGTCGTGCGCCGCCAGAATGCGAATCTGAAACGCGAGTCCGATCGAACGGCCGCTCAGCGCGACCAGGCGAGCGCCGTGTCGCACACGCTCTGGTCACTGCTCGCGCAGCTGACGGATTCGCTCGGGAGGCCCTTGTCCGTTGGCGACGTGCTCGATCACGCGGAGCCGAAGATCGAGGAACAGTACGCGACTCAGCCGAATGTACGCGCGAGAATGCAATCCGCGCTCGGCCAGATCTACCTGAGTAACGGTGATCGCGCTCGGGCCGAGGCGCTGATTCGCCAGGCGGTTGCGAGCCAACGTGCGTACGGACGCGACTCGACGGATCTGGCAACCCATCTCGAAACGCTCGGGCGGGTTCTGCTCAATGGCCAGGAATACGCGGCCGCGGAATCGGCAGCCGTGGAAGCGAGAGCGATCCGCGCACGAGTCAATCCGGGTGTCGTCGATCAGGAAGCAACCGCCACCCTCGGCGCCGCGCTCATGAGCATGGAGAGGTACGATGAATCGGAGCGCGTGTTTCGTGAGTTGGCAGCTGTGCAGCAGAGCCACGCGCAGCTGACCCCGGGAACCTCCGCGAAGATGCTCTTGGGCGAGACGCTGCGACGACAGGGACGCAACGACGAGGCGTCGAGCCTCTTCCGCGAGGAAATCTCCCAACTTCAGCGCGATCCCGATGTCGACTCGGGCGCACTGGCTTCGGCGATCGGTTCTCTCGCCGCAGCGCAGATGATGATGGGGCATGGATCCGTGTCGGATTCCCTCTGGGTGGAGTCGTATCGAGCCTACGGCGGCACCGAACCGGTTCGATTCGAGCGCCTCGCGCGAGGCGGCATTCAGGCCAGTCGTGCCGAGCTCGCAGCGCGGACCGGTGATGATGCGAAGGCGAAACCGCTGTCCGACAGTGCTCGTGCTCTCTGGAAGGGATATCTGCTTCCAGGCGACTACCGATGGGCTTCGCTCGCCCGAGTCGACGCTCTGATCCTGCGCGACCACAATCAACCCGCGGCCGCGGCGGCGCGGCTCATCGCCGAGCTCGATACGCTGCGCTCGCGACCGCATCCGAATCTCTACGTGTACCGGCGCACCGAGGCGGCTCTCGCGGACGTGTACGATCGCTGGGGTCGGCCGGACAGCGCTGCGGCGCATCGCGCGCTGTCCCGGCCCGGGACCCCTCTCGCGCCCGCGTCAGCGTCGGCATCCGCTTTCGCCGCGAGGCAGTGATGGAGCTCCGTCACGCGCTGGCGCTCGCGACGGCGATGGCGTCGTTCGCTCCCGCACCCCGAGGCGGCGCGTCCGAGCGTTTGTCGCATTTCGCTACTTTCGGCGCGGACTCCGCTCCGCTCACTCGAGCGCAGGTAGTGGCGCGACTCGATTCCGCATCGGCAGATCACCCCGCGAACTTTGCAGGGCAGAATCTGTCTGGGCTCGATCTCTCGGGGCTCGACTTCAAGCGTGCCAATCTCTCGCGCTCGAAGCTGGTGGGCACGAAGATGATGAAAGCGAAGATGTTCAGCGTGAATTTCGACGGCGCGAGCGCGCGTGGGGCCGACCTGACGGGCGCAACGCTCGACGTGTCCACTATGCGCAGCACGGACTTCACGCACGCGACGCTCCGCGACGCCAGCCTGTACGCGGTCATCATGCCGGGGGTGAACTTCACCGACGCCGATCTCTCCCGCGTGCGCATCATCGGGCTGGCGACGGGTGCCGTGTTCGTGCGCGCCAAGCTCGATCACGCGGACCTCGGGGCGGATCCGCGCAATCAGCCGATGGGTGTGATGCGATCGGACATGAGCGCCGCGGATTTCAGCGGGGCCGACTTGACTGGCGCCAACCTTCGCAAGGCGAAGCTGACGCGAGCGACGCTCACGGGCGCCAATCTCACGGGCTGTGACCTGTCTCTGGCCGAGCTGTCCGGCGCGAATTTCCAGAAGATCGTGGGGCGCGATGCGATCAAGGGGCTGGACCAGGCGAAGTTCCGCGACGAGGCCACGTTCGACCCTCGCTGAGCTCGTGCCTGGGCTGGGCCCGAGTTGCGGCGGAACTGAACCACGCAGGATGAAACGACGCCGCTGCCAACGGAGCCGTCGCTCATAGTTCCCTCCTTGCGACGGACCCGTCGCATCGCGCGCCGTCTCGACAAACCACGCGCGCTTCCGTCAACCGTCGAGCGCTCGAAAATTTGCTCGGAGAACAGGAGACAGCATGCCAC
>DATHJR010000603.1:0-4107 GCA_035286525.1 Gemmatimonadaceae bacterium
GGATACCGCGCACGAATGCGACAGTCCACGCCGCCGCACACGCAATGCCAGCAAGCGCGCCCCCGAGCACGTCCGTGGGCCAATGTGCGCCGAGGTAGACTCGGGCGACCGACGCCAGCGCGATGAAGAGCGCGGCGACACTGAGCGCCACGCCGCGCGTGGCGCGCGAGCGGATCGTCCAGCACAGCATCAGTGTGCCGAGTCCGAAGATCACGACCGCGAGCATCGCGTCCGCCGAGGGATAGCCGAAGCCGCCCGCGGCCGTGAGTCGAGGACTCACGTTGTGCGGGCGGATGCGGCCGACGGCGTGCTTCACGATGGCGTCGAGTGCCTGCGCCGTTGCGCACGCGCCGGCGTAGTAGCCAGCCGCGTGCACTCCGCTGCGCCGGTAAAGCGTGACAGCGAAGATGATGAACGCCGGAATGGCGAGTCGCCCGGACGTGAACGTGACGGCCAATAGCGCGGTGGTCAGCCACGGGCTCGCGCTCGCGCGCAGCGACAGAATCAGATTGCGGTCGAGGACATCGGTCTGCCGCGCGACCACCAACGCGGTGAGCGCCACGAAGAGCGCGGTGGAGACGATCGCCACGCCGACGACGAGCCGGCCGTTGGGGATGTGTGCGCTGGGTTGCTCACCCCCGGAGTGGTCAACCATGGTGCGCTGAATCTACGCAGCGCACGCCAGCATTTCGTCAGGCAGCATGATCGCCCAGCAGCAGCTTCTCGACGGGGAACACGATGAAGCGGGGAAACACCTGGCCCGAGAACGCCACGATCTTGTTCACGAAGCCGGTGACCAGAACGGGCTTCCCTCTCATCATCGCGTCGTAGCCCGCGCGCGCGACGGCCGCCGACGTCATCTTCGGCACCAGTGTGCTCTTGAAGAGCGGCAGCGACTCCGCGCCCGACTCCGCGGCGAATCCAGTCACCGTCGCGCCGGGACAGAGCGTGGTGAGCGTGACGCCCGTGCCGCGCAGCTCGCGCGCGATCGCTTCGCCGAGGCTGAGCACATAGGCTTTCGTGGCGCAATAGGTGGCCATGTTCGGCCCGGGTTGGTACGCCGCGGTGGACGATACGAACATGATGCGTCCGCGCCTGCGGGCGACCATTCCCGGCAGGAGCGCGCGTGTGAGTGCGGTGAGCGCCGCGACGTTCAGCTGCAGCATCGCGTCAATGCGATCGGGATCCTCGTGCACGAATGCACCCACGTCGCCGAATCCGGCGTTGTTCACGAGAACATCGAGCTGCATTTCGGCCCTCTCGACCGCTGCCGCGAGCTCGCGCGCGGAGCCGGGCACGCTCAGGTCCTTCGTCATCACCGTCGCCGCGGCGCCGAGTGTGCGCAGTTCCGCGGCCAGCGCCTCGAGCTCCGGTGCGCGCCGCGCTGTGAGCACGAGGTCGTGCCCGTGACGCGCGAGCTCTCGAGCCAGATCCGCGCCGATGCCGCTCGATGCGCCGGTCACGAGCGCGAGCGGGCGCGAGGTATTGTCTTGCATGCGTGCTCCTTCGAAGATGGACCGGTCTCGAGTCGACTACGCAGCCTGCAGCCGCGTATTGAGTATACGGTCAGCGCGGGGCGGGGAACGACCAGGCGAGCATTGCCCCGTGGCCATCCGGGTCCGGCGCGACGGTGGGCGTCGCGCGCAGCAGCCATGTGTTCAGGCGCGTGTGCTTGTGCGTGACGTGGTTGTACCGAAACACCTTGAGTCCCGTCAGGGTACCGATGCCGGCACCCACCACGACGTCGCTCGCCCAGTGCGCGTTCGAGTAGAGCCGCGCCATTCCGACCATCGTCGCGGTGCCGAACATGATCGGCGCGACGAACCACGTCGACTTCGGCCACCACTGATGGGTCTCGACCGTGACGACGGTGGCGGCGGCGAAGGCCGCCGTCGCGTGCCCCGACGGAAACGAGGAGAAGGTGGCATGCGTGAATCCGCTGCCGAAATGAAAGTCGTCGGGCTCATTCACCCCGGCGCTGCTCGGGCGCTCGCGTCCCGCGAGCCCCTTGATTAGGTACGTGATGCCGGCACTCAGGGTGATGGCCTCGGTGCTGTGCAACCCGAGATCGGCGAGCCGATCGACATGCCCGATTCTCCCTACGCCGTACATCGCGACTCCGGCGATCGCCACTCCGGGGCTACCGTAGAAGTTGAACGACTTGGCGGCCGTCGAGGCGACATGGTTGAGCTGCGCGCTGGGCTCGCGCATCTTCGTGGCGATCTGCGTGTCCAACGGTCGCGCCACGGCCGCGCCGACGAGAAAACCGCCGAAGAGCAATGCATCGGAGACGGTAAAGAGCCCCTCCTTCTTCGTCGAATCTTTGGGGGGCGACGTCACCGGAACGAGCTGCGCCTGTAACACCGCGGGAGCGAGCAATGCGAGCGCGCCAATCAATACCGCGCGACCAAACAGAAATCGCGGCCTCACGCCGCCACCGCCGGCGTGCGCCGGAAATCGCGGCCCCGGACCGCGACGAGGAATGTCGGCACGAGAAAGAGCGTGATCGGCGTCGACAGCGTCAGCCCGCCAATCACCGCGATCGCCAGCGGCTTCTGGAGCTCGCTGCCGGCGCCCAGGCCGAGCGCGAGCGGAGTGAGTCCGGCGAGCGTGCACAGCGTCGTCATGAGAATCGGGCGCAGACGAACGCGCGCCGCGTGGCGAATGGCGACCTCGAGCGTCTCGCCCTCGTCCCGCATGCGAAGCTCCGTGAAGTCGAGAAGAATGATGCCGTTTTTCACGATGAGGCCAATTAGCAAAATCAGTCCCATGAGGCTCGAAACATTGAGCTGCGTTCCGGTCACCCACAGCAACCCCACTGCACCGACGAACGACACGGGCGCCGCGAGCACGATGAGCAGCGGCTCGATGAACGAGCGAAACTGAATGAGCATGATGGCCACCACGCTCACCGACGCGAGCAGGAGCACGATCATGAGCGCGCGAAACGATTCCTGCTGATTCGCGTACTGCCCCGCCAACTCCACATGTACGCCCGACGGCGCAGGATTCTGCGCGAGCACGCGCCGGACATCCGTCATGACGGAGCCGAGCGACCTCGTGCTGACATCGGACGTGAGCGCGATCATCGTCTGCTGATTCTCCCGTAGATATTGGGCGCGGCCCACGGTGGGTATCACCGTTGCGACCGAGGCGAGCGGAGTCGTCGTGTGTGTGCCTGGAACGTGGATCGGAATGACATCGAGACTGGCCGCCTCTCCTCGGAACGCGTCAGGAGCCCGAACCCGGACATCGATCGCATGATCCTCGAGCCGCAGCTGTCCCGCGTGTACTCCAAGAAGCGCGCCACTGACCTCACTCCCGACTTCCTGCGGATCCAGCCCTGCCCGGGTCGCCTCGGCGCCGTTCACGACGAGCTGCATCTCCGCTGCGGGCTCGCTCACACCACTATAGAGATCTTCCACACCATCGATCGCCTGCAGCTTCGGCGCGAGCGTCGTCGCGAATCGCTCGAGCGTATCGAGCTGCGAGCCGAACAGCTTGATCTCGACCGGCTTCGCGGCGCCCGCCAGGTCGTTGATGACGTCCGAAAGAATCTGCACAAACTCGACGCGCAACCGTGGCGCCGCGCGGTTGATCTTCGCGCGGGCATCGTCGATGACTTCCTGGCTCGAGCGCGAGCGATCGCTGGCGTCCTTCAGTCGCACCACGATGTCGCCGCGGTTCTGTTCCGTGGCGAAAAGGCCGAGCTCGGCGCCGAGTCGCCGCGACGTTCCCGCGACCTCGGGCTCGCTGGCCAGTATCCGCTCGGCGATGTTCACCTGACGGTCGGATTCGGCAAGCGGCGTGCCTCCCGGCGTGAAATAGTCGAGGACAAACGCGCCCTCATCCATCTCGGGCAGAAAGCCGCTGCCCACGGCGCGATGTATGAAAAAGCCGACGACCAGAAGCGCGACCGCTCCTCCCAGCATCAGGCGGGGATGGTGCAGCGCCGCGCCGAGCGAGCGCTCGTATCGATCGGCAAGCCCGTCGAGCGCGCGCGCGATTACGGATCCCATGCGGCCCTCGTGCGAGTCCTCCCGTTGGTCCTCGAGCAGCGACTCGGCGAGTACCGGGATCAGCGTGAGCGCCAGCACGAGCGACACG
>DATHJR010000604.1:0-2935 GCA_035286525.1 Gemmatimonadaceae bacterium
ATTCCCGCGGGAACCACGCCCGTCTACGAGTCGCTCTTGAGGCGCACGCACGCGGCGCACGAGAGGGCCGGCTCGGTTCGCGCGTCGAAGATGACGACGAGCGGTCGTCCGCGAAGGGCCATCGACATCAGCTCGTCGAGGGTGCGGCACAGCACGGGCGAAAGTCCACGCGCGTCGAACCAATGCCGCGCTAACTCCGGGAGCGCAGCGGCATCGGGGGCAAAATAGACGGCTGGACTCTGGGCCACGTTACGCGGTCCTCTCGTCGGCGGACGCTCGGACTTTCCTCGCGACCGAGGAGGTCAAAGCGTTGTGGCACACGGGGATGTCTTCGTTGGACGATCAAAAATAGAAGAACGCAACGGCCAGAATCCCGTAGACGAGCAATAGAAAGGCGCCTTCCAGCCAGTTCGATTCGGCGTCGAGCACGATGGCCGACGTGATCCACACGGCCAGTGTAACGCTTGCCACCTCGAAGGTGCCGAAGGCCAGGTCGAGCGGATGCCCGACGATCAACCCTACGAATACAAGTACAGGCGCAACGAATAGCGCAACTTGCACCGACGATCCGATGGCGATGCTGGCGGCAAGATCCATGCGATTCTTGCGCGCCATGAGCACCGCCGAGCTATGTTCCGCGGCATTGCCGATGATGGGGATCAGCACGAGTCCCACGAACACGCTGGACAGGCCGAGCGTGTGCACGGTGGCTTCGGTGGCGCCAACCAGCAGCTCCGACATCCAGCCGATCGCGCCTGCCACCGCGACGAGAACGAAGATCGTTCGCTGCATCGTCCACTGCGGTGTGTCCGATGCCGGCGGCGTCTCGTCGTAGGTCTCCTGTTCGAGCGCGTCGAAAGCGCTTCTGTGCGTGCCCATCGAATACACGAGATAGAGCGCGTAGCCGACGATCAGAAAGCCGGCAACGAACTCCGAGACGCGAACCGTCGCGGCGCGCGTGGGATCCGGATGCGCGGCGAGAAAGAGCGTGGGCACGATCAGCCCGACCGCGGCGATCACGAGGAGCGAGACGCTCGTGCCGGCGAAATTCGGATTGAATTTCTGCGTGCGATATTTGAGGCCGCCGGCGAGCTGCGCGGCGCCGAGCACGAGCAACAGGTTGCCGATGATCGAGCCCGTGATCGATGCCTTCACGAGATCGGTGAGCCCCGCGCGCAGCGCGAGTCCGGCGATGATCAGCTCGGCCAGATTCCCGAGCGACGCGTTGACGAGACCACCGAGCGTGGGTCCCGTGCGCGCGGAGAGCTCCTCGGTGGCGCGGCCCAGGAGCCAGGCGAGCGGGATGATGGCGATCGCGCTCGCGGCGAACACGACGAGCGGCGCTGCGTGCAGCAGCGACGCACCGATGGCGACGGGCGCGGCGAGGAGAAGCCAGAGCAGCCAGCTCATGATCGCCTAGTACGGAGTGGCGTCGTCGATGAGCATGATTGGAATGTCGTCCCGGACTTCATAGCGCAGGCGGTCGACCGGGCAGATGAGAACCGACTCGGCCTCGCGATATTCGATCGGCCCCTTGCACTTGGGGCACACGAGAATCTCGAGTAGCTGCGGCGACAGGCTCATGGCGTTTGGTCCTCGGGAAGCGTGTATCCGAATCGTTTCAGCGACGTTGCGTTACGGCGCCAGTTCGGCAGCACCTTCACCCAGAGGTCGAGATAGACGGGAGCATCGACGAGCTTCTCGATCTTGATGCGGGCGGCACGACCGATGTCTCGCACGCGTGCACCTTTGTCGCCGATGAGAATTCCCTTCTGGCTGTCGCGCTCGACGTAGATGACCGCCCGAATGTACACCGGCTTTCGCTCTTCGCGAAATTCCTCGATCTCGCACGCCACGCTGTACGGCACTTCGTCCTGCAGTTGCTCGAGCGCAGTTTCGCGAACGAGCTCGCTCGCGAAGAAGCGCATCGACTGCGCGCCGATCTCGTCCGCGGGATAGAGGAACGGACTCTCGGGGAGAAGTGCGCCGAGCCGTTCGATGAGCGCCGGAATTCCCTCGCCGGTGCGTGCGGAGATGAAGATGTCGGTGGGGCGGGCGGCGCGGCGCCGGTTGAGCGCGCGCGGATTGAGCGCGTCGATCTTGTTGCAGACGGTGACGATAGGGACGCGCACGGGCGCATCGAGGCCGGCGGCGACCTCGAGGGTGGGCGGATCCATCTCGGAGGCGTCGACGATATAGGCGATGACATCCGCCTCGGCGAGCGCGCTCAGGGCGGCGCCGCGCATGGCGCGCTGGAGCGCGTATTGGGGCTCGAGGAGGCCGGGGGTGTCCGCGATGATGAGCTGGACATCCTCGGCGCTGTGAATGCCGAGGATGCGATCGCGAGTGGACTGGGGCTTGGGGCTCGTGATGCTGAGCTTCTGACCGATGATGCGATTGAGGAGCGTGGATTTGCCCGCGTTGGGTTTTCCGACAACGGCAACGATCCCGGCGCGAGTCATGGGGGAAAGGTAGTGAGGATGGGCGCGTGCGTTGGGGGGAGATGAAGCGATCCCCCGAGGTGCGTGAGCAACTCGGGGGATCGAAAGGGTGCCGGCGACGGCCTACTCTCCCGCGCCCTCTCGGGCGGAGTACCATCGGCGCTGCAGGGCTTAACGACCGTGTTCGGGATGGGAACGGGTGTGGCCCCTGCGCTCTAGTCGCCAGCGTATTTCTGTTTTTCATCAGCTGTGAACGGCGGCTGAAATGACGAACGAAGGTTGGTGTAAATCGTGGAATTCGAATCCAGTTGTTACTTAGAAACGCGTTGCTCTGCTTGCAGACTTGATTAGGAAGTAGTCAAGCCGCACGGGCGATTAGGACCGCTGCGCTCGGAATGGATTACTCCATGTCCACGGGCGGCCTATCGACGTGATGGTCTCTCACGGCCCTTCAGGGGAGTCAAGCTCCCGGGAGTGTTCATCTTGGGGGGGGC
>DATHJR010000605.1:0-12277 GCA_035286525.1 Gemmatimonadaceae bacterium
CCGTTCCGACGGAGCTTGGGCGGGTCCAGCCGGGCACCAAGCTTCGTGTGTCGCTCACGGACTTGGGCGCCGACAGTCTCGCGCGCTATTTGGGCCGTGGGGTCGAAACGATCGATGGAAAGCTGATCTCCACCACCGAGACGGGCGTTTCGCTCGCCGTTACCCAAGTCTCCACGCGCTCGGGACAGGATCAATTCTGGAAAGGGGAAACCGTAGTCATTCCGCGCTCGTCGCTGGGAACAGTCCAGGCGCGACGAGTCAACAAGCTCAAGTCTCTGCTGTTGTCAGGGGCTTTTGTCGTCGCTCTCACCACTCTCAGGCTCACTGGCGTTGTTGGCAACAATGGCGGTACCGTCGGTAATCCGCCTCCACCGCATCAGTAGCTCGGCAGGTGCGTTTCACGACGGGTGCGAGGAATTTTCCTCGCGCCTGTTGCTTAGTAGAACGTTTGGAATTTTTCAGGTGACGTAATCCGCATGAGCAAGCCAATCGGCCGGCCGTGCGAACGCAGTAAGGCAGAAATGGCGCAGGCAATGCTGAGGCACGAATCAGCTAGCGCAGGCGTGACGGAGACCTCCTCTGTGAATCACCCACCCTGTAGCGATCCCCAGGCATCGCCTACAAGTCTCCCCGGCCTCGGAGAGAAGAGGATCTACCAACTCACGAACGCGCGCGTCCCCGTACAGATGCTCGAAGACGCACGGGATGAGCAAAGCGATCTCGTGCGCAGGCTTGCTACTCAGACGCTGAGCATCAGCGTACATAGACTGTACACTGAGCACCTAACCAGGATCAACGAGTGGATCGCGCATGTGAAGTCGAATGACCTCATAGACAAATGAGTCGATGTCTTCGTCTCTTCGATCGAAGGGTGAATGCACAAACGCTCGGTGGCTCCATCACAATAGTGATTGGTTCAGACAGTGCGAAGAGCACGGAAACCGGACTGAAAATTCGCGTGTCGGGGGTTCAATTCTTCCCTGTCCACTTTGCACCAACACCTCAAGTCGTGATCAAGGCCACCACTGCGTGAATGCGGGACGTACGAAACGCAGGCACGCTCGCGGCCAGGAGCGCGGCTCGCTCAGCTCCTGCTCCCGCATCTGAGCGAGCAGTGCAATGACTCAGAGATCGCGCTCAAGTCGATGCACGACGCGGTTGCGCGCACGAGCTTCCGGGGGGCCGTGACCGCGGCGTCGCAGGGTGCAAGTTCTAGGCGAATCCGTGGACACTTCTTGCCCCAGGAATAGCTTCGACGTGGGGGACAATGGAAGAGCCGTTCGTCCGGTGTTTGGAAGGTGATTTCACGGGGCAACAAGGAGCAACCCCTCAACTGTGAGCACACACACCGGGCGGACGGCTCTCTCTATGTTTTTGTCTTTTTGGGCGTCGTGCGTACGGGTTCTACCTCGCCAAGTTTCGTAACATGGAAGACCGTCTCGACCGACTCGAGCGCTATCTCGAGAAACTCAAGGCGACGCAATCAGCCACCAACGACTCCACAGGCCTATGACCAATCGTCAATGGCTTGTTCATTATCCGGGCGGCCAACGACTCCGACGCCGCGCGGATTGCCGCGACGTGCCCCTCATATCAAGTATCGGGGCGCATCGAGGTACGGCGGTTCATCGAGTGAGTCGTGCCTACGGATGCGGCGCGGTTACAGGCGTTCCGTCCGACCACTGACCCACGGGAACGTTGAACTCGATCACTGGCGCCGGATCCCAAGTCACAAAAAAGTCAGGCTCGTCCTGAAATACGCCGTTGCGTGGAAGCTCAAACATCAGGTGAGCCAGATTATGGCCACCCCGATCGGTAAGGTAAGCACCCTTGGACATCATGTAGGCCATGGAACCCGACTCCGGAGCGCCCAGCTCTTTCTTGGCGACTGCCGTCCTGATCGCATCTGTGATTTGAACTCTGGAGGCGCCAGCCAGTGCCATCCCGGTCTGTTTCATGGCATAAGGCAACAGAGACCGCACGGCGGGTGGATTGTAGCATATGGGGCTCCGATTTTTTGGACTCCAATACTCCGGGTTGTTCAATGGCCCCGCAAACGCTCTGCCCACCGCACAGACGAAACCGTTCTTGCCTTGGACCGCGGTTTCGAAGTTCTTCTGGCCCAGCACTAATATCTCGGCATCGCGTGATATCGACGGCGGGGCCGCAGTGCGTGCCAGCGCTATTTCCGCATTACGGTCCATCCGGTATTGCTCGATCGGAGCCATGGTGGGATACGGCGATTTGGTATCCTGCGCGTTGGTGTCCTGCGCCTGGATCAGCCACGATGCGCCGAACATGGCAACCAAGGCTACGCCTCCCCATCCAATCGCTTTGCCTGTGTTTCGGAGCATTGATTGTGTCCTGTTTGATGTGAGCTTCGCTCATGGCGCACCCTTCCCGGTGAAGAGCGCCGCGTGGAAATGGGTGCTCCCAAACGCGGAAAAGGTTGGAATGAGCTACACAGGCTTCGGCGGACACCACCCTTGGAGGTTCCCAGCCGCGAACACGAGATACAGGAGGGGCGGCCTCGAGCGCACCACTATCGAAAGGCGCAGCTCAGTTACTTAAATCCGTACGCGCTCCCGGCCCGACGGCTGAACAGGCGTCAACTGGCCGATGTGGCGTCGGAGCTCCCTTGAGCTGGCAACGGTGGAGACTCCACGCTCACGCTTCTCGTTCCGCGCGGCAGCGTGATCGTGAACGTCGTTCCCACCCCCGGCATGCTTTCCGCCACCAAGTCGCCTGACATGCTACGCGCGAGATCGCGCGAAATCGCGAGTCCCAGTCCGACACCCTGCTGACTCACCCCGGTGAGGTGGCGATCGATCTGAACGAATGGCTCGAAGATTTTTCCAGCTTGTTGCGTGCGATGCCTCGGCCGCTGTCGCGAATGTGGATTTCGACGAGATCGCGCGCGTTACTCAGCGGGTTCGGGTCGGCCTGGCATTCGACCGTTACGTTTCCGCCTTCTTCCGTGAACTTGCACGCATTCGACAGCACGTTGAGTAGAATCTGCTGCAGCTTCTCGGTGTCCGCACGCACGCGAAGGGCGGGATCGCAGCGCGGGTACGCATACTTGATCTTCTTCGCCTCGAATTGCGGTGCGACGAGCGCATCGACATCCTCGAACACCGGCGCGAGCGGTGCGTCTCGAATGTGCAGATCGAGCTGACCACTCTCGATCTTGGCGAGATTCAGAATGTCGTTGATGAGCGAGAGCAGATGCTGTCCACTCTTCTTGATCCGTCGCAGATCCTCGCGCTGCGCCTCCACGAGTGGCCCACGGATCTCCAGTGTGAGCAGGTCGACGTAGCCACCGATCGCATTGAGCGGCGTGCGAAGCTCGTGCGACATCGTCGTCAGAAAGAGCGACTTCGCTCGATTGGCGTCCTCGGCTCGGCTCGTTGCCTCTTCCGCCAACGATGTCTGTTGCTGCAGCTGATCCACGGTCGCCGTGAGCTCCTCTGATTGCATCTCGAGCTCGCTCGCCTGTTCCTGCAAATGCAGATGCTGCGACTCCATCTCGATCGCCTGGTCCTGCAGCTGCCGATTCTGCAGCTCGAGCTCCATGGTCTGCTCGCTGAGGAGACGGTTGGCGTCTGCCAGCTCGACGTTCTGCGCGTCGAGCCTGCGCGCGGCGGCGGACTGGCTAATAGCGAATCGCGTGAGGAGCGTGTTCAGCATCAGTGCGATCACGATCACCGTGATGGTCCCGGCGACGACGATGACCACCAGGATGCGATAGTTTCGGTCAGATTCCGCGATGCGTTGTTCGAGCAGCGTCTGCTGACGCGCCGCAATGTGGCGGAGCACTCCGCGGATGTCCTCCATCTTGCTTTGACCCACATGGGTATCAACCTCGGCGCGGGCGGCATCCGCGCCCTTCGTGCGCATGATATTGATCGTTCGCGCGAGCTCCGCGACCTTGACGTCGAGAGCAGTGGAGAGCGAGTCGAGCTCGTGTTTCTGCACTGCGTCGGTGTCTACGAGTGTGCGCAGCAGCGCCGTGTCGACAGCGAGTCGCCCGAGTGCTACGTGATATGGCTCGAGATAGCGCTCGTTCGCGGTGATGAGAAATCCTCGCTGACCTGTCTCCGCGTTCGTGACGTCCTGGAGAACCGACTGCGCCGCTTCGATCGCACGATGGGTGCTGAGGACTTTTGCGCGGGCGAACCGCGTGCTCGCAAGGCCACCGAATGTGAGCACGCCCAGGAGCAGCACGATGCCCGCGATGCCACCGGTCGCCGCGACACGCTGCACCGTGGTGAGCTGCACGCCCGCGGGCAAGGGACCGCGACTCGTGCTTGCGGCGCGCCGGTCTGCCGGTCCCTTTCGTAAGTCAGTCATCGAAACTCCGAGCTAACGTCTGGTTCGGAGGTGCGCAGTTCGGGTGTGTGCATGCGGAAACGCACGATTCGACGGTCGGACTCGGCGAACGCGAGGGCCACGGGAAAAGCTACTGTTCGCACGCTCGAGAGGCAACGAACGACGAGGCGAAGGTCGTACAACATTACGCCGAGCGAGAGCGGACGATCTCGTTTGTTCGAGGGCTGGCGCACGTATCGAGAGGACCATCCGGATTCTGCCGGGATCGTCGCATTTGATATGCTTCAGCGACTCAGAGTGGAGGAAGGATCGATGATCACGCTCGTCCCCGTTACGCTCGAAGGCTACGGAGTTCGTCTCGAGCCGCTGGAGCCCACGCACGCCGACGCGCTTACGCGTGCGGCGTCCGACGGCAAGCTGTGGGAGCTCTGGTATACGTCGGTGCCGGAGCCGGAGCAGATGGGCGAATACATCGCGGAGGCGCTCGAGGGGCAGCGCACCGGCGACATGCTCCCGTGGATCGTGCGCGAGCTGAGCTCGGATGTGATCGTCGGCACGACGCGCTACCATGACGTCATCGCGCCGATCGATCGTGTCGAGATTGGGTGGACCTGGTATGCGAAGAACTGGCAACGCTCGCACGTGAATACCGCGTGCAAGCTGCTCCTGCTCTCGCATGCCTTCGACGCGCTGGGGTGCCGAGTGGTTGGCCTGCGCACGGACAATTTCAACTTCGCGTCGCAGAACGCCATCGCCGCGCTCGGCGCGAAGCGGGACGGGGTAATTCGGCATCATCGCGCGCGCCGCGATGGGTCGGTGCGCGACACGGTGCAGTTCAGCATTCTGGCGTCGGAGTGGCCGGATGTGAAACGACATCTGGAGACGAGGCATTCGCGCGGCGGGAGTAAATCGCGATAGGCGCGGTCGCGGGCCCAAAACAAAAAACGCCTCCGCGATTCACGGAGACGTCACCTTCTTCCCGATCATTCCCTCTGAGAGCCAGCTCCGAGGATCGAACTCGGGACCGCTCGATTACGAATCGAGTGCTCTACCGCTGAGCTAAGCTGGCGATCGTCTTCATTTCCTCTTCATGCCCTGGCGCGGACTCGAACCGCGACGCCTTGCGGCACCACCCCCTCAAGATGGCGTGTCTACCAATTTCACCACCAGGGCCTGCATTCCCTCTCGATCTCGTTCCTGCAAACGCGCTGCACGTACTTCGAACGGGGCTGACGGGGCTCGAACCCGCGACCTCCGGTGTGACAGACCGGCACTCTAACCAAGCTGAGCTACAGCCCCTCGTTATCAGTCCTCTCCCTTCTTTTCACTTCTACTTTCTCACCCCGCGCCCGATAGCCCCAAGGGGAATCGAACCCCTCTCTGCACCGTGAAAGGGTGCCGTCCTAACCGATAGACGATGAGGCCGCACGTCCCACATTGTCTGACGTGTATAGCGGTAACGGGATTCGAACCCGTGTTTGAGCCTTGAGAGGGCTCCGTCCTAGTCCCCTAGACGATACCGCCAAACTGTTCGACCCAACCACCCACCTTCCTCACACAGGCCCGGAGGGAATTGAACCCCCAACCCCCGGTTTTGGAGACCGGTGCTCTACCAATTGAGCTACGGACCTACAAACCGTTCGGCACCGCACTCGCAGCAGTCTCTCCGCGAGCCCTACACCGCATCAGGGTGACCGATGGGAATTGAACCCACAACCCCCGGAGCCACAGTCCGGTGCTCTAACCAATTGAGCTACGGCCACCAGAGCGCCACCAAAGTGCTGGCAGCGAGACCGGAATTGTAATCGGCACTTCCTCTCGAATCAACGCTACTCAGGACTCGCGCGACGGCACGAATCTACTTCGCGCGGTCGAGATATTCCCCGGTGTTCGGATTCACGCGGATGCGCTCGCCCGTGCTGATGAACTCGGGCACGTTCACACTCACGCCGTTCTCGAGCTTCGCCGGTTTCGACGACGCATTCTTCGTCGCCGACTTCATCACCGGCGCCGTCTCCACGATCGTCAGCTCCATCGCATTCGGAAGATCGATCGCAATCGGCCTGCCATCGTAATACTCGGCCACGATCTTCATCCCCTGCTGCATCCACTGCGCGCCGTCGCCGAGGGTGTCGGCGTCCATCTCGAGCTGATCGTAGTTTTCGGTGTTCATGAAGTGGTACGTGTCGCCGCCCTGATACAGAAATTCGAGGTTGTGCGTTTCCAGCGACGCCTTCGTGATCGTGTCCGCCGCGCGGAACCGATGCTCGAAGTTCGAGCCGGAGCGAAGATTCTTGAGCTTCGCCTGCACCATCGCGCGCAAGTTGCCCGGCGTGTGATGACGAAACTCTGTGATGCGGCAGGGATCGCCTTCGAAGACGATCACCATCCCGCGACGGATTTGCGTAGCCGGAATTGCCATTGAAGACGGCTGGAAAGGATAGCTAGAAAATGAATGCGATCAGCTGGACGTCCCAGCTGATCGCGGGATAACGCAAAACGTTTCAGCCTTTGAATTTACGGAACTGACGACAGGAGGTCAAGCACGCGTTTTCGGGGCGTCGTCGAGCAGTCCGCGCAGGGCACCCCACACCGTCTCCGCAACGATCGCCGCCCCGCGCGGATTCGGGTGAATCATGTCCGGCTGATTCAGCGAGTCGACACCACCCACCCCCTTCAGCAGAAAGGGCAGATACGCAACGTGATTTTCTTTCGCGAGCTGCGCATAGACACTACGAAAGCCATTCACGTACGCGCGCCCCATGTTCGGCGGGGCCTCCATACCGACGAGCAGGACCTTCGCATCCGGATGCGTGCGCTTCACGTCGTCGAGGATCTGCTGGATGTTCGCTCTCAGCGAGTCTACTGTTAGCCCTCGCAGTCCATCGTTCGCACCGGTCTCGAGCACGAACACATCGATGGGCTGCTTGAGCAGCCAATCCATGCGGTGCAACGCGCCCGCCGATGTCTCGCCGCTCACTCCGGCGTTGATCGCCTCGTAGTTCAGTCCCAATGAGTCGAGCCGAGCCTGAATGAGCGCCGGATACGCCTGCTGCGGATCGATCCCGTAGCCGGCCGTCAGGCTAGTTCCCACAAACAGGATGGTTTTCCGCGCATCTTTCGACGGAGCATTGCTCGCTGACGCACTCGAGTCGGCAACGTTCTGGCCCGCATCCCGCATTTCCTTTTCACTCTCCCGTCGCGATCCATCGCGGCTACACGCCGCCGCGAGCAACGCGAGCGTCGTCCACTTCCACCACATTCTCGCCGACATGCTCGTTGCCCGTGAGTTGACGAAATCCTTCCCCAGCGGAGATCGGACGATCACCGTGCTGCGCGAGGTGTCTTTTACGATCGCCGATGGCGAGTTCGTAGCCATCGTCGGACCGTCCGGAAGCGGCAAGACCACGCTGCTCGGCCTGCTCGCCGGACTCGACTCACCAAGCGCAGGATCCGTGCTCATCGATGACGTCGACCTGGCGACGCTCGACGAGGACGCGCGCGCTCGCCTTCGCGGAGAGAAAGTTGGGTTCGTGTTTCAGAGCTTTCAACTCATTCCCACGCTCACCGCGCTCGAAAACGTTCGCGTGCCGCTCGATCTGCGCGGCGATGACGGCGCGCTCGCGCGTGCGACGGATCTTCTGTCGCGCGTCGGCCTCGGCAGCCGGACGCATCACTATCCCGTGCGACTCTCCGGCGGCGAGCAGCAGCGCGTCGCCATCGCGCGCGCGTTTGTCAATTCCCCGCGCGTGCTTTTCGCCGACGAGCCCACGGGCAATCTCGACCACGACACCGGTGTGCGTATCGTCGAGCTTCTCGAACAGCTCAACCGCGACGCGAAGACGACCGTCATTCTCGTGACGCACGATCTCGAGCTCGCGGCCCGCGCGCGCCGCATGATCCGCCTTAGCGATGGGCTCGTGGTGGAAGACCGCGTGCGCGCCGCATGACGATGCGCTGGCGTGCGCTCACCGGGCTCGCGTGGCGCGACACGCGCACTACCCGGCGGCGACTCGTGCTCTCGATGTCCTCGATTGCGATTGGCGTCGCGGCCCTTGTTGCCGTCGACTCGTACTCCGCCGACGTGGTCCGCTCGATTCACGTGCAGGCGCGCTCCCTGCTCGGTGCCGATCTCTCCGTGAGTGCGCATCGACCGCTTCCTGCTCCGGTTCTCGCGACCCTCGATTCACTGCGCACGCGCGGCGCGCAGGACACCCGGGTGACGACATTCTCATCGATGGCGCTCGCGGGCAGCGGCAAGGCGACGCGCCTCGTGCAGGTGAGAGCAATGGGTCCCGGCGCGCCATACTATGGTGTGATTGAGACATCTCCCGAGGGCAAATGGAAGGAGCTGCAGGCTGCGCCCAACGCCATCGTCGACTCGTCGCTCCTCATCGCGCTCGACGCGAAGATCGGCGATACGTTGTCGCTCGGATACGCACGCTTCGCGATCCTCGCGACCCTGCGAAACGTTCCCGGCGACGTGGGCGTGGCCGCCGCGCTCGGCCCGCGCGTCTATATCCCCGACCGCTACCTCGCCGCGACGCAGCTGCTGGGATACGGCAGCCGCGCCGACTACGAGGCCCTGGTACGACTCCCCGCATCGATCGATGCGGATGCATTCGCGAAGTCGCACCGCGAGATGTTCGACTCGCTGCAGGTACGCGCGCAATCGGTGGCCGACACCGAGCGCTCGCTCACGCGATCCATCGAGCAGCTCGGGCGCTTCCTCGGCCTCGTTGGACTCGTCGCGCTGCTGCTCGGCGGCACCGGCGTGGCCAGCGCGCTTCGCGCGTACATGGCCGAGAAGATCGATACGATCGCCGTGCTCCGCTGCCTGGGCGCGAGCGCCTCGCAGGTGGTATGGATATTCGTGATCGAGGCGGCTGGGCTCGGGCTCGCCGGAGCGCTGCTCGGCGTCGTGCTCGGCATCGTGGCGCAGCTGGTACTTCCTCACGTGCTCGGCGCCTTCATCCCAGTTGACGTCGTACCGCGGCTCGAGTGGATGCCTGCCCTGAGAGGTCTCGCGCTGGGCGCGTGGGTGGGAGTGCTCTTCGCGCTCGGACCCGTGCTCGGCGTACGAAAGGTTGCGCCGCTCCAGGTGCTTCGCCGTGATGATGATTCCGCCACCAGCCGATTTTCGCGATCCGCCTGGCGCGACCCAGCGCGAGTGGCGGCCAGCACCGTGCTTGCCGCGAGCATCGTGGCGGTGTGCATCGCGCGCGCGGACAGCACGATCGTCGGGCTCTGGATGAGCGCCGGCATCGGCGGGGCGATCGGCGTGACATGGCTCGCGGCGTGGCTGTGCACGCGAGTGGCGCGACGACTCGCGCAGATTCCCTGGAAATTCATCGTGCGCTACGGCATCGCGAACATCGATCGCCCCGGCAATCAGACGCGCCCCGTGGTCCTCGCGCTCGGCTTTGGCGCCTTTCTTCTCGGTACCCTCGCAGTCGTTCAGGGCAACCTGTTGACGCAGATCGCGTCCACAGCGGACGCCTCGGCGGCCAACCTTGCGTTCTTCGATGTGCAATCCGATCAGGCGATGCCGCTCGACTCGATGCTGGAGTCTCGCGCACTGCCCGTGCTCGCGCGCGTGCCGATCGTCCCGATGCGAATCGCGGGATACGTGAGCCGGAAGCCAAGGCTGCCGGTTCGCCGCACGGCCGACAGCACGATCGAATCGCGCGGTGGGCAGCGCGCTCGCCCATCGTGGGCCGTGCGCCGCGAGTATCGTTCGAGCTATCGCGACTCCGTCGCCTCGAGCGAGAAGATCGTGGCGGGCAAATGGTGGACGCAGCCCGGGCCCGACGCCGACGGTATGTTCGAGATCTCCGTCGAGCAGAGCCTCGCCGAGGAGCTGGGAGTGCTGGTGGGCGACACGATCACGTGGGATGTGCAGGGGGTGCACATCCGCACTCGAATCACGAGCGTGCGGGAGGTACAATGGGCGCGTTTCGAGCCGAACTTCTTCGTCGTCTTCCAGCCGGCCGCGCTGCGCCAGGCGCCGCAGACAGACGTTCTCCTGACTCGCGTGAACGATGACGGTGCGCGTGCACGCCTGCAGCGCGACGCGGTGCAGCGATTCCCGAACGTGTCCACGATCGACCTCTCCCTCATCCAGACCGCGGTGGGCAAGATTCTCGATCGCGTTGCACTCGCGGTGCGCTTCATGGCGTTGTTCAGCGTCGTGACCGGCGTCCTCGTGCTCGTGAGCGCCATCGCGGCATCGAGGCGGCAGCGAGTGCGCGAGAGCGTGCTCCTCAAGACGCTCGGCGCCACTCGGGCGCAGATCGTACGAATGCTCTTCACCGAGTACGCGCTGCTGGGCGCCATCGGCAGCGCGGCTGGAATCCTGCTCGCCGTTGGCGGCGGGTGGGCGGCAGTGCACTATATCTTCAAGGCGCCATACTCCGTTGCGCCTCTCGCACTGGCGTATGTCGCGGCGGCAACGATGATCCTGACGATCGTCACCGGGCTCTTCGCCGCCCGCGACGTGTTCTCGGCGACACCGATGGCGGCGCTGCGCGAGGTGTAGATCTCTAGCATGCAGCATCACGGGCATTTCGCCACATTCGCGCCGACGATCCTCAGCATGCTGTCGCGCCTCTGGGTGTACGTCACCCTCGGGGCGACGAGCATCATCACGGAGGAAGCCGCGCCCGTGCTCGCGGGATTCGCGGCGCATCAGCGACACCTCGGCGTCGTGCAGGCGGCTGCCGCGTGCGCGATCGGCAGCTGGGTGGCCGACATCGCGCTCTACGCGCTCGGACGGTGGCGCGCGGTGAAGCTCGCCGCGCGGTGGCCGCGCTTGATCGGACCGATGGAGAAGCTGCTGAAGTCCGTGCGTCGCCACCCCTGGCGCGCATCGATTGCCGTGCGCTACGCGTACGGCGCGCGGATTCCACTCCCCATCGCGTGCGGCGCCGCGGGTATTCCCGTCATCCAATATCTCGTGGGCAGCGGCATCAGCTGTTGGAGCTGGGGTGCGCTCTTCACGGCGATCGGCTGGATATTTGGGTCGACGGCGGTACTGCTACTCGGACGCATCCGCCGGCACGAGGACGTACTCGCCGTGCTGCTCGTGAGCGCCGTGGCGATCCTCGTTGTGATCATCGCGCTGCGCAACCGCGAAAAGGTACCCGTGGAAATCGAAGCGGGACTACTTGCCTTCTCGCGACACGAGCCGCCGCGCAACAACGGCTGAAGTCGAACGGACTTCTGTTGGTGTACAGCGCCGTGGCACAGCGATAGAATTGATCGCGAGCACCGGCGCCTGCGCCGATCAACCCGCCTCCCCCAATCCACCATCGCATGCGCTGTTCAATCGGCCGGCTCTCGATCTCACTGTGCGCGATTGCGATCGCCTGCTCAAAGCCCGCGCGCGGACCTGATGCAGCAGCGCGCACAACGCCGGCTCCGATCGCCTTTCCGGCAACGTGGCCGTTCGCGGATACGGTCGCATCCGTCACCGCCGCACATGGAATGGTCGCGACGGATGCGCCGATCGCGTCACACGTCGGCGCTACCGTGCTGCGCAAAGGAGGAAACGCGGTCGATGCAGCGATCGCGACCGCATTCGCGCTTGCCGTAACACTTCCGGCGGCCGGCAATTTGGGCGGCGGTGGATTTCTGGTCGTCCACATGGGCGATGGACGCGAGGCGGCACTCGACTTTCGTGAGACCGCGCCCGGTGCTGCTACGCGAAACATGTACGTGGGCGCGAATGGACATGCCGATCAGCGCTCGATCACGGGAGAGCTCTCGGCGGGCGTACCGGGATCTGTCGCCGGCTTATGGGAGGCGCACGAGCGTTACGGCTCACGTCCGTGGGCAGAGCTGATCGCGCCGGCGATCGCGCTGGCCGAGCAGGGATTCGTTGTCGACTCGGACTTCGCGGGCGCGATCCACGGAGACAGCGCGCGACTCGCGCACTTCCCCGCCTCCG